>NZ_JBIVLI010000016.1:72091-253662 GCF_044751205.1 Streptomyces sp. NPDC088732 | reverse complement strand
GACCACGCCGTGCCGCTGCCCGCGATCACCGCGTCGCTCTTCGCGCGCTTCGCCTCGCGCCAGGACGACTCCCCCCAGATGAAGATGATCGCCGCGCTGCGCAACCAGTTCGGCGGCCACGCCGTCGAGTCCAAGAAGTAGCCGCACCGGCGGTCATGTCCACCGGGTGCCCAGCGCGCCCACGAGGGAAGGAGGCGTCGCACAGCCATGCACGTCGCGCATCTGTCGCTCGCCGACTTCCGCTCCTACGCCCGGGTCGAGGTCCCGCTCGACCCGGGCGTCACCGCTTTTGTCGGCCCCAACGGCCAGGGCAAGACCAATCTGGTCGAGGCGGTCGGCTATCTGGCCACCCTCGCCAGCCACCGGGTCGCCAGTGACGCCCCGCTGGTGCGCATGGGCGCGGACCGGGCGATCGTCCGGGCGGCCGTGGTCCAGGGCGACCGCCAGCAGCTGGTGGAGCTGGAGATCAACCCGGGCCGCGCCAATCGCGCCCGGCTCAACCGCTCCTCCCAGGTCCGCCCGCGCGATCTGCTGGGCATAGTCAGGACCGTGCTGTTCGCCCCCGAGGACCTGGCCCTGGTCAAGGGCGATCCCGGCGAGCGCCGGCGCTTCCTCGACGAGCTGCTCACCGCCCGCGCGCCCCGGATGGCGGGTGTGCGCAGCGACTACGAGCGCGTGCTCAAGCAGCGCAACACCCTGCTGAAGTCGGCGGCCATGGCCCGCCGTCACGGCGGCCGCGGTGCCGATCTGTCCACGCTCGACGTGTGGGACCAGCATCTGGCCCGGGCCGGCGCCGAGCTGCTGGCGCAGCGCCTGGACCTCACGCACGCGCTCCAGCCGCTGGCCGACAAGGCGTACGAGCAGCTGGCACCGGGCGGGGGCCCGGTCGCGCTGGAGTACCGCAGCTCGGTCGGTGAGCGCATCGCGGGGGCGTCCGGCCGCGAGGAGCTGTACGGACTGCTGCTGGAGGCCCTGGGGGAGGTCCGCAAGCAGGAGATCGAGCGCGGGGTCACCCTGGTCGGCCCGCACCGCGACGACCTGTCCCTCAATCTGGGCCGGCTCCCCGCGAAGGGGTACGCCAGCCACGGGGAGTCCTGGTCGTACGCCCTGGCACTGCGGCTGGCCTCGTACGAGCTGCTGTGCGCGGACGGCGGCGAGCCCGTACTGGTGCTCGACGACGTCTTCGCGGAGCTGGACGCCCGGCGCCGCGACCGCCTGGCGGAACTGGTGGCCCCCGGCGAGCAGGTACTCGTGACGGCGGCTGTGGACGACGACGTGCCGGGCGTGCTGATCGGCGCCCGCTACGCGGTGGAGAACGGCGGCGTGGAGCGGGTATGAGCGAGCAGCAGGCACAACCTCCCGCGCAGGACAGGCCGCTGTCCGGCGTCGACCTGGCGCGTGTGGCGCTGCGGGCGGCGAAGGAGCAGGCGCGGGCCAAGGGCGCCGCGGCCCAGCAGAAGAAGCAGGCCCGCCGCGGCGGGCTGCGCAGCGGCGCCCGGGCCGACGGCCGCGATCCGCTGCCGCTCGGGGCGGCGATCAACCGGCTGATCACCGAGCGCGGCTGGGAGGCGCCGGCGGCCGTGGGCGGGGTGATGGGCCGTTGGCCGCAATTGGTCGGTGCCGACGTGGCGCTGCACTGCGAGCCGCAGCGGTACGACGAGGAGGAGCGGGTTCTCACCGTCCAATGCGACTCCACGGCCTGGGCGACCCAGCTGCGGCTGCTCGCGCCGACCCTGGTGGCCAGGCTGAATGCCGATCTCGGTCATGGCACCGTTAAGTTGATCAAGGTTCTGGGGCCGGGGGGGCCGGTGCGGTCGTACGGGCGTCTGAGGGCTCCTGGGAGCCGTGGGCCGGGCGATACGTACGGATAGGCCGGAAACCTGCTGTGCGTAATCAGGTCGAAGCCCTGTGCGCCCGCGTGAGCGGTTTTGAGACCCGGTGCGCGTGTAGGGAGTCGGCAGGAGGCACTTCCGTCGGGTACGCGGGAACTCAGGTACCGCCAAAGCCCCATCTATGTCGGCGCTACCGGTAGACTGGTGGCAAGACGCCCGCCCCTGGCCTCCGGCACCCGGGGGGACCCAGCGGGACCCGTCGATCGATGTCGAAGTGATGCAGCCGCTCCCGCTCCGCGGGTCCCGGCTCATGCTGTGCCAGAAAGGGCGCTTCGTGGCCGATTCCGGCAACCCCAACGAGATCAATACGTCCGCAGCCGAAGGCTCCGCCGCGCCCCCGCACGGGGGCGCGTACGACGCCAGCGCGATCACCGTCCTCGAGGGCCTGGACGCGGTTCGCAAGCGCCCGGGCATGTACATCGGCTCGACGGGAGAGCGCGGCCTGCACCACTTGGTGTACGAGGTCGTCGACAACTCCGTCGACGAGGCGCTGGCCGGTCACGCGGACACCATCGAGGTCACGATCCTCGCCGACGGCGGCGTGCGCGTGATCGACAACGGCCGCGGCATCCCGGTGGACATCGTGCCGTCCGAGGGCAAGCCCGCGGTCGAGGTCGTGCTCACCGTGCTGCACGCCGGCGGCAAGTTCGGCGGCGGCGGCTACGCCGTCTCCGGCGGTCTGCACGGCGTCGGCGTCTCCGTGGTGAACGCCCTGTCCAACAAGGTCGCGGTCGAGGTCAGGCGTGAGGGCTTCCGCTGGACCCAGGACTACAAGCTCGGTGTCCCCACCGCCCCCCTGCAGAAGAACGAGCCGGTCTCCGAGACCGGTACGAGCGTGACGTTCTGGGCCGACGGCGACATCTTCGAGACCACCGAGTACTCCTTCGAGACGCTGTCGCGGCGCTTCCAGGAGATGGCCTTCCTCAACAAGGGCCTGACGATCTCGCTGACCGACGAGCGCCCCGAGCACGCGGACCTGGAGAACGAGGGCCAGCCGCGCACGGTGACGTACCACTACGAGGGCGGCATCGTCGACTTCGTGAAGTACCTCAACTCGCGCAAGGGCGAGACGGTCCACCCCTCGGTGATCGACATCGAGGCCGAGGACAAGGAGCGCCTCCTCTCGATCGAGGTGGCGATGCAGTGGAACACCCAGTACAGCGAGGGTGTCTACAGCTTCGCGAACACCATCCACACCCATGAGGGCGGTACGCACGAGGAGGGCTTCCGCGCCGCGCTGACCACGCTGGTCAACAAGTACGCGCGCGAGAAGAAGCTGCTCCGCGAGAAGGACGACAACCTCACGGGCGAGGACATCCGCGAGGGTCTGACGGCGATCATCTCGGTCAAGCTCGGCGAGCCGCAGTTCGAGGGCCAGACGAAGACCAAGCTGGGCAACACCGAGGCGAAGACCTTTGTCCAGAAGGTCGTGTTCGAGCACCTGACGGACTGGCTGGACCGCAACCCCAACGAGGCCGCGGACATCATCCGCAAGTCGATCCAGGCGGCCACCGCGCGCGTCGCGGCCCGCAAGGCGCGCGACCTGACGCGCCGCAAGGGACTGCTGGAGACGGCGTCGCTGCCGGGCAAGCTGAGCGACTGCCAGTCCAACGACCCGAGCAAGTGCGAGATCTTCATCGTCGAGGGTGACTCCGCCGGCGGTTCGGCCAAGTCCGGCCGCAATCCGCAGTACCAGGCGATCCTCCCGATCCGCGGCAAGATCCTCAACGTGGAGAAGTCGCGGATCGACAAGATCCTGCAGAACACGGAGATCCAGGCGCTCATCTCGGCCTTCGGCACCGGTGTGCACGAGGACTTCGACATCTCGCGGCTGAGGTATCACAAGATCATCCTGATGGCCGACGCCGACGTCGACGGGCAGCACATCAACACCCTGCTGCTGACCTTCCTGTTCCGCTTCATGCGGCCGCTGGTCGAGGCCGGTCACGTCTATCTCTCCCGTCCCCCGCTCTACAAGATCAAGTGGGGCCGGGACGACTTCGAGTACGCGTACTCCGACTCCGAGCGCGACGCCCTGATCGAGCTGGGGCGGCAGAACGGCAAGCGCGTGCGCGAGGACTCGATCCAGCGCTTCAAGGGCCTCGGCGAGATGAACGCCGAGGAGCTGCGGGTCACCACGATGGACGTCGACCACCGTGTGCTGGGCCAGGTCACCCTGGACGACGCGGCCCTCGCCGACGACCTCTTCTCGGTGCTGATGGGCGAGGACGTCGAGGCCCGGCGCTCCTTCATCCAGCGCAACGCCAAGGATGTCCGCTTCCTCGACATCTGAGTCGGCCCCCATCAGCCGCAGCTCGAAAGGACTTTGACCAGCAATGGCCGACGACACCTCCCCTGCCTCCGGCGGGGATTCCCCCACCCCCGTCACGCCCGAGGGCGCCGCCGCGACGGGCACCATGCGGATCGAGCCCGTGGGCCTCGAGACGGAGATGCAGCGCAGTTACCTCGACTACGCGATGTCCGTCATCGTCTCCCGCGCGCTGCCCGACGTCCGCGACGGACTCAAGCCCGTCCACCGCCGCGTGCTGTACGCGATGTACGACGGCGGCTACCGCCCCGAGCGCGGCTTCTACAAGTGCGCCCGCGTCGTCGGCGACGTCATGGGCACGTACCACCCGCACGGCGACTCCTCGATCTACGACGCGCTGGTCCGCCTCGCGCAGCCGTGGTCGATGCGCATGCCGCTGGTCGACAGCAACGGCAACTTCGGTTCGCCCGGCAACGACCCGGCGGCCGCCATGCGGTACACCGAGTGCAAGATGGCGCCGCTGTCGATGGAGATGGTCCGGGACATCGACGAGGAGACCGTCGACTTCCAGGACAACTACGACGGCCGCAACCAGGAGCCGACGGTCCTGCCGTCGCGCTTCCCCAACCTGCTGATCAACGGCTCCGCCGGTATCGCGGTCGGCATGGCGACCAACATCCCGCCGCACAACCTGCGCGAGGTCGCCGAGGGCGCCCAGTGGTGCCTGGCCAACCCCGACGCGACGAACGAGGAGCTGCTGGACGCCCTCATCGAGCGCATCAAGGGCCCCGACTTCCCGACCGGCGCCCTCGTGGTCGGCCGCAGGGGCATCGAGGAGGCGTACCGCACCGGCCGCGGCTCCATCACGATGCGCGCGGTCGTCGAGGTCGAGGAGATCCAGGGCCGGCAGTGCCTGGTCGTCACCGAGCTGCCGTACCAGGTGAACCCGGACAACCTGGCCCAGAAGATCGCCGACCTGGTGAAGGACGGCCGGGTCGGCGGCATCGCCGACGTCCGCGACGAGACCTCGTCGCGCACCGGCCAGCGCCTGGTGATCGTGCTGAAGCGCGACGCCGTCGCCAAGGTCGTGCTGAACAACCTCTACAAGCACACGGACCTGCAGACGAACTTCGGCGCCAACATGCTGGCGCTGGTCGACGGCGTGCCGCGCACGCTCTCGCTCGACCAGTTCATCAAGCAGTGGGTGACCCACCAGATCGAGGTCATCGTCCGCCGGACCCGCTTCCGGCTGCGCAAGGCCGAGGAGCGCGCCCACATCCTGCGCGGCCTGCTGAAGGCCCTGGACGCGATCGACGAGGTCATCGCCCTCATCCGGCGCAGCGCGACGGTCGACGTCGCGCGAGAGGGCCTGATGGGCCTGCTGGAGATCGACGAGATCCAGGCCAACGCGATCCTGGAGATGCAGCTCCGCCGCCTGGCGGCCCTGGAGCGGCAGAAGATCGTCCAGGAGCACGACGAGCTCCAGGCGAAGATCAACGAGTACAACCGCATCCTGGCCTCGCCCGAGATGCAGCGCGGCATCATCAGCACGGAGCTGACGGCGATCGTCGAGAAGTTCGGCGACGACCGGCGCTCGGCACTGGTGCCCTTCGACGGCGACATGTCCATCGAGGACCTGATCGCCGAGGAGGACATCGTCGTCACGATCTCCCGCGGCGGCTACGTCAAGCGCACCAAGACCGACGACTACCGCTCCCAGAAGCGCGGCGGGAAGGGGGTGCGCGGCACGAAGCTGAAGGAGGACGACATCGTCGACCACTTCTTCGTCACCACCACGCACCACTGGCTGCTGTTCTTCACCAACAAGGGCCGGGTCTACCGCGCCAAGGCCTACGAGCTGCCGGACGCCGGCCGCGACGCCCGCGGGCAGCACGTCGCCAACCTGCTGGCCTTCCAGCCGGACGAGCAGATCGCCCAGGTGCTGGCCATCCGCGACTACAACGCGGCGCCCTACCTGGTGCTGGCCACCCGTTCGGGCCTGGTGAAGAAGACCCCGCTGAAGGACTACGACTCGCCGCGTTCCGGCGGTGTCATCGCGATCAACCTCCGGGAGACCGAGGACGGCGGCGAGGACCTGCTGATCGGCGCGGAACTGGTCGGACCGGACGACGATCTGCTCCTGGTGAGCCGCAAGGCGCAGTCCATCCGCTTCACGGCGACGGACGAATCGCTGCGGCCGATGGGCCGGGCCACATCGGGCGTGAAGGGCATGAGCTTCCGCGAAGGGGACGAACTGCTCTCGATGAATGTCGTCCGACCGGGTACGTTCGTCTTCACCGCCACTGATGGCGGGTACGCCAAGCGGACCAGTGTGGACGAGTACCGGGTCCAGGGCCGCGGCGGACTCGGCATCAAGGCGGCGAAGATCGTCGAGGACCGGGGTTCACTGGTCGGGGCGCTGGTGGTCGAGGAAACGGATGAGATCCTTGCCATCACACTCGGCGGCGGAGTGATCCGCACCCGCGTCAACGAGATCCGCGAGACCGGGCGTGACACCATGGGCGTCCAGCTGATCAATCTCGGCAAGAAGGATGCCGTTGTGGGCATCGCGCGCAATGCCGAGGCGGGGGCGGAGGCCGAAGAGGTCGTCGCCGCCGAAGAGGCCGAGGGCGAGCAGCCCGCGGCTGCCGAGTCGGAGGAGTAAGTAGCCGTGAGTGGAGCCGAGGGCGCCGCGGGTGGGACGGGAGCGGAAGGGGCGCAGCCGATGCCGGCTGCGGCTCCGGACGCGATCGGTGGTGCCCCTGGCTCACGTACGGACAGCGGCCCGCATCAGGGGGGAACCACCGTGACTGACACCCGTCCGCCGCACCACCAGCACGCGGTGCGACAGCAGACGCAGACCTACGGGGCCGTGCCCGGCGCCGTCGAGCAGGCCCCCCAGGGCCCGCACCAGCCGCCGCAGGCGTACGCGCCCCCGGCAGGCCCTCCGGCCACCGCCGGCGTCCGCCAGCCGCGTCCGGCGGCCCGGCAGGTCCCGCGGACCCGCAAGGCACGGCTGCGGGTGGCCAAGGCCGACCCGTGGTCGGTGATGAAGGTCAGCTTCCTGCTCTCCATCGCCCTGGGTGTCTGCACGATCGTGGCGGTCGCCGTGCTGTGGATGGTGCTCGACACCATCGGCGTCTTCAGCACGGTCGGCGGGACCCTCAGCGAGGCCACCTCGTCCGGCTCGGACGGCGGCTTCGACCTGGTGTCGTTCCTGTCGCTGTCGCGCGTGCTGACCTTCACCTCGGTCATCGCCGTCATCGACGTCGTGCTGGCCACCGCCCTGGCCACGCTGGGCGCCTTCATCTACAACATGTCGGCGGGCCTGGTCGGCGGCGTCGAGCTGACCCTGGCGGAGGACGAGTAACCGATTTTGGGACATGGCCCCGTGTGCGCTAATCTTTCAACGCGACGCAGCGCGGGGCTATAGCTCAGACGGTTAGAGCGCTTCCCTGATAAGGAAGAGGCCACAGGTTCAAGTCCTGTTAGCCCCACCAGCGTGAAGGGCCCCGGGAAATTTCCCGGGGCCCTTCGGCATTTCCGGGCCCGTTCCCCGGATTCCCGCCGGCCTCCTGGCCTCCTGGCGGACGGCTCGCGGTCAGGTGGCCGGAGCCGGGCTGGTCGCGCCGGTCCTGGCGACGACGCCCGCCTGACGCTGTACGTGCGCACCGGGCACGTCCCGGCGGCGTGGGCCCTGCGGTGGCGGAGCTGAGGATGCCTGCGCGTCTCCCCGGCCGGTGACGTCTCCACCGCCGGGCGGCTCGCCGGACGACTTCGCGGCGCCGTCCAACCGCTCGTCAAGCGGGCCCTGTTGCGTCCGCCGCGGCGCGGTCCGGGCCGACGGCGCCGGTTTCCCGTGGAACCGCCCCGGCAAGGACGGCGTCCCACCGGCGGGAAGGCCGCTCCCGATGACCTGGGCGGGGTCCGGCTTTCATTCGGACGGACCGTTTCCTCACCTCGCGTACTACCGTTGGGGTGGATAGACAGATCACCGTTCGATATCGACCGGTGTGTATAGTCGGGCTGGTCGGAGGACCCCCACGCAAGAAGGACGAGGTCGCGCGGTGAAGAAGTTGCTCCTGGTCGCACTGGCCGCCATCGGCGGTCTTCTCGTGTACCGCCAGATCCAGGCGGACCGCGCCGAGCAGGACCTGTGGACGGAGGCGACCGACTCCGTTCCCGCCGGTTCCGGCGCGAGCGTCTGAGGCGGGCAAGGCCCGCGTCACACAAGGATTCCCGAAGCCCCGGCCACGGTGTGGCCGGGGCTTCGCCGTTGTGCGACCGTGACGGGATCCCCTTGTATTTGCTCTCGCAAATCAATAGCGTCGCCGCAGCCGACGATGTGCGAGGGGGAACGGCACATGGGACGAGAACGGCCGCGGCTGGGCGGCCGCTGCTCCCGGGGCAGGACGGCCCTGGGAGCCGCTGTGGGGGGCGCACGGGCCCGGCGGGACACCACCGCGGGCCCCGGCCCCGGCGACGGCTCATACGACGCGGCAGCGCCCGTACGGCAGTTGGCGCGGACGGTGTCCGGCCTGACGCCCGGTCAGCGCACCGGCACCGGTGCGACGCCGGCCGCACCGGGCGGGCGGCGGAGGGACCCGGCGTGATCCGCAAGGCGGTGGCGGTCCTGGTGGCCGCGCTCCTGCTGCCGGCCGGCCCCGCGGCGGCGGCCTTCGCCGACACCGCCGCGCCGTCATGGCAGCCGCGGGGCGAGGCCGTACGGGGCGAGCCGAGCACGGCCGACGCCCCCGGGCTCACGGCCGGCGTGCTCTACCGGGACACGCTGCCCCCGGGCGAGGACGCGCGGCGCTACGCCGTCCAGCTCGACGCCACGAGCTCGGCCTACCTCGCCGTCTTCGCGCTCCCCCGGCCGGGCAGCGAGGTGGCGTTCGGGGACGGTGTCGACCTGAGCCTGGAGAGCACCGACGGGACCCGCTGCGACAGCGCCTACCGCACCTTCTCCGGCGACGGCGCCGCCCGGCCGCTGGGCACCTGGGTCACGCGCACGATCGGTGCGGACGAGCCGTGCCAGCAGGCGCACGCCTACATCCTGTCCGTGACCCGCAAGTTCGCGGGCACCTCGGACCGGGCGCCGTGGCCGCTGCAGATCCGCCTTACGACCGAGCCCGCGCTCCTCCCCGGTGCCACGCCCGGGCCCGCCGCGAGCGCGGGTACGCAGACCCCCGCGCCCGCGGCCGGCACCGCGCGCGGGACCGCGGGCGGCACCGACTTCGCGGGGGCGGCGCGGCTCGGCGCGGGCGTGTGGAAGGACCGGGTGCGGCCGGGGCAGACCTGCTTCTACGAGGTGCCCGTGGACTGGGGGCGGCAGGCATGGATCGACGCCGAGTTCGCCAACGCGCCGGTCACCGGTACCGGGGGCTTCGCGGTCTCGGGGGTGCGCCTGGAGGTCTACAACCCGCGCTGGGGATTTGTCACCGGCGCCACCGGCTCGTACTCCGGGCGGCAGACCTCCGTCACGGCGACCACCGGGACGGTCGCCTACGCCAACCGATGGGAGTCCCTGGACAAGGTCTCTGCGGCGCGCTTCGCGGGCCCGTACTACGTGGCGGTCACCGTCCACCGGGACGTCGCGGGGCTGGTACGGGGCGCCCTTCCCGTCACGCTGCGGATCGGCCTGGAGGGCGAGGCGCGGGCCGCTCCGCGGTACGACGGCGACCCCACCGCCGACCTCGGCCTGCCCGGGGAGGACGGCTCCGGGGGCGAATCCGCCCTGCGGCTGGCCGGGTTCGCCTCGCTGGGGACCGGGACCGTACTGCTGCTGTCCCTGGCGGTGTGGGCGGCCTCCGCCCGGCGGCGCGCCGCAGGGTGACCTGGCGCGGCCTCAGGAGGAGGCCGCCACCGCCCAGATGCCGAAGGCGAAGCACAGCGCCGCCACCAGCAGTACGGGCACGACCACCCGGGCGGTGGGGCCGGGACGCCCGACCGCGACGGCCGGTACGGCGGGGGACGCCGTGTACGGGCGGGTGGGCGCCGGGGTGACCGGGGGCCGGGTCGGCGGCAGCGGAGGCGGCAGCCGGAAACTGCCGGTGTCCTCGGTGTCTTCGGTGGCCGGCGCCGGGTGCTCCGGGCCGTCCGGGGTGAAGCCCCCGGGCAGCGGGCCGATCTGGTCGAAGACCTCGACCGGTTCCTCGCCGGGCTCCGTCGCGGGCAGCAGGTCCACGGCGGCGGCCAGCGCCTTGCGGGCGCCGGACGCGGTGCGGAAACGGGCCTCGGGGTCGGGCTGCAGCAGCGTCCCGACGACCTCCCACAACGGGCCCGGGACTCCGAGCGGCGCCCGCGGCATCCCGTGGGTGTACTGGGTGACGATCGCCTCGGCGTCCGGCTTGGCGCCGCACAGCAGGTACAGCGCGACCAGCCCGGCGGCGTACAGGTCGGCGGGAAAGTCCGGGTCGGCGCCCATCATCTGCTCGGGCGCGAAGTAACCGGGCGTGCCGACCACGTAGTCGGCGGCGGTCAGGCGGGGTTCGCCCTTGCGCATGGCGATGCCGAAGTCCGACAGCCGCAGATGCGGGCGGCCGGTGCCGGTCGCCTCCATGAGGAGGTTCGCCGGTTTGATGTCGCGGTGCACCACGCCCTCGGCGTGCACCGCGGTCAGCCCGGACAGCAACTGGTCGAGCAGGGCGCACACATAGCGCGGGGGCAGCGGGCCGTAGTCGCCGATGAGGTGCGCCAGCGAACCGCCGCGCACCAGGTCCATGGTGAACAGCACCTTGTCGTCGTCGGCCGCCCAGCTCGTGGGGGCGAGGACGTGCGGGTGGTCGATGCGCAGGGCCTGTTCGCGGACGAAGCGCAGCAGCGCGTGGGCGTCGCTCTGCTGGAAGACCTTGGCCGCCACATAGCGGCCGCGCCGCCGGTCCCAGGCCCGCCACACCGCACCCGAACCGCCGCGCCCGACCGGGTCGACCAGTTCGTACCGGCCCGCGAAGACCTCACCCATGTCCGGCGTCCGCCCCCTGGTCCCGCTGCTGGTGCGCCTCGTAGTGCAGGACCGCGTCCTCGGCGGGCCCGGCGCCGTACACACGGAGGAACTCTGCCAGTTGGGGGTGGGCCGGGGCGAGGGCGTCGGCGGCCGCGGCGATCTCGGCGGGCGGCGCCGTGGCGCGCAGCAGCGTGCGCAACTCGTGGACCACGCGGCGGGCGGGCGGCAGGTGCTGCCCGCCGGTCGAACTCTGCGTCGTCCCGAGGACCGGGGAGCCCTCGGACCGCCGGATCTCCTCCATCCGGCCGGCCGCCTCGTCGGCGGTGACGGTCCCCCCGGCGGCCTCCGCGCCGAGTTCGCGCAGCGCCTGGAGCCGCTGGACGACCGACGGATTGCCGATCTTGGCCCGCTGCCCGCTCATCAGCTGCGACAGCATCGGTGCCGACAGGCCCAGGACCCCGGCCAGCCGGGCCTGGTTGAGCCCCAGATCGGCCATCAGCCGCCGGAAGAGCGCCCCGAGCGGTTCGCCGTACCAGGTGCGCTGCATCTCCCGGGCGCGTGCGGTGGCATCCTGCGGGGAGATGTCCATGCGGGCTCCTGACGGGTGACCTTTGCGGCCGCGAACTTGCCCGTCATCCTACGGACACGGATACTCGGTCGGTGATCGTCGCGGCAGCCGGTACGCTGGTCTGCGGCACGGGGCCTTAGCTCAGTTGGTAGAGCGCCGTCTTTGCATGGCGGATGTCAGGGGTTCGACTCCCCTAGGCTCCACACCTCCCGACCGGGCCGGAACCTCATCGAGGTCCCGGCCCGTCGTGTTTCCGCCGCCGTTCGGAGGGCGGCCCGTCCGGCGCTTCGGCATGCTGGAGCCATGTTCGGAAAAACGAGGGCGTTCAGCGGCTTCGCCGTGGACGACATCGGCAGGGCCGCGGAGTTCTACGGGAAGACGCTGGGGCTGGATGTCTGCGAGGAGCACGGACTGCTAACCCTGCGGATCGAGGGCGGCACCCGGGTGCTGGTGTATCCGAAGCCGGACCACACCCCGGCGTCGTTCACCGTCCTGAACTTCCCTGTCGACGACATCGACCGGGCGGTGGACGGACTGGTCCGGCGCGGCGTCGCCTTCCAGCGCTACCCCGGCATCGAGCACGACGAAAAGGGCATCGCCCGCGGCACCGGCGGTCCGCCGATCGCCTGGTTCACCGATCCGGCGGGCAATGTCCTCGCCGTGCTCCAGGAGGACTAGACCGTCCGGGGGGACGGTGCGGCAGAATCGGCGGCGTGCGGTTCGGGATTCTGGGGGAGACGCGGGCGCTGCGGCCCGACGGACAGACCGCTGCGGCGGGCGGGCCCGGGCGTCGTGCGCTGCTCGCGATGCTGCTGCTGGACGCCGGGCGGATCGTCGGCACCGAGCGCCTGATCGACGGCCTGTACGGCGAGGAGCCGCCGGCCGGCGTGGGCAACGCGCTCCAGTCGCAGGTCTCGCGGCTGCGCTCCGCGATCGGAGCGCCCCTTGAGAGCCATCCCGGTGGATACCGGCTCGCCGTGTCCCGGGACGAGGTCGACGTCCATTGTTTTGAGCGGCTGGCCGCCGAGGGCCGCGGGGCGCTGGCCGACGGGGAGGCCGCCCGGGCGGCCGGGCTGCTCCGTGAGGCGCTCGGGCTGTGGCGGGGGTCCGCGCTGTCGGACGTGGGCGACGCGCCCTTCGCCGGGCCGCAGATCACGCGTCTGGAAGAGCTGCGTGTCGCGGCCCTGGAGGACCGGATCGCCGCGGACCTCCTGCTCGACCCGCACCGGCACGGCGAGCTGGCGGCCGAGCTGCGGGAACTGGTCGCGGCGTATCCGCTCCGCGAGCGGCTGCGGGCCCAGCTGATGCGGGCGCTGTACAGCTGCGGACGCCAGTCGGAGGCACTGGCGGTGTACGAGGACGCCCGGCGTGAGCTCGCCGACTCCCTGGGTGCCGACCCCGGCCCGGAACTCGCCGAGGCGCATCTGGCCGTGCTGCGCGGCGACGCGGGACCGGCCGTTGTCGCGATGCCCGTTTCCCGTGCTTCGGGTGTTTCACGTGAAACATCGTCCGCGTCGTCTGCGCCGTCCGCCCTGCCGCCGCGGCACACGCTGCCGGCCCAGCTCACCAGCTTCGTGGGACGGGAGGAGGAGCTGCGGCGGATCGGGTCGCTGCTGGCCGATGCGCGGCTGGTCACCCTGGTCGGGCCGGGCGGCGCGGGCAAGACCCGGCTCGCCGTCGAGGCGGCGGGCCGGTACGCCGGGGAGGCGTGCTTCGTCGACCTGTCCGGACTGACCCACGGCTCGGCCGTGCCGCAGGCGGTCGCCGGTGCGCTGGGGCTGCGCGAGGCGGGCCCGCTGTCCTCCGCCGGCCGGGAGGCGGCGGCGCCCGGCCCCCTCGCACGGCTCACGGCGGCGCTCACCGATCGCGAGCTGCTGCTGGTGCTGGACAACTGCGAGCACCTCGTCGAGGACGTGGCACGCCTCACCCACGGTCTGCTGTCCGGCTGTGCCGGCCTGCGCGTCCTGGCGACCAGCCGGGAGGCGCTGGGGATCACCGGGGAGGCCCTGTCGCCGCTCGCGCCGCTCCCGCTGCCCGAGGAGGACGCGGACGACGCCGCCGTGCTCGCCTCCCCCGCGGTCCGGCTGCTCGCCGACCGGGCCGCGGCGGCCGGATCCGCCGAGAGCCTGCCGGACCCCGGGGCCGCCGCCCGCATCTGCCGGGCCCTGGACGGCATTCCGCTCGCCATCGAGCTGGCGGCCGCCCGGCTGCGCTCGTTGTCCGCCGCCGAGATCGCCGACCGGCTCGACGCCCTCCCGGGGGCCGCCGGCGCGGGGGACCGCTTCCGGCTGCTGTCCCGCGGCAGCCGTACCGCGACCCCGCGCCAGCGCACCCTGCGCGGCGTCGTCGACTGGAGCTGGGAGCTGCTGTCCGAGGAGGAACGGACCGTCCTGCGCCGGACGTCCGCCTTCGCCGGCGGCTGGACCCTCGCCGCCGCCGAGGCGGTCTGCGCCGGACCGGCGGACCCGGCGCAGGGCGCCCCCGCGATCGACGCCGCCGACGTACTCGATCTGCTCGCCTCGCTCGCCGACAAGTCACTGGTCGTCGTCCACCGGCCCGAGGGCGGCGGCGCCCACGGGACGCGCTACCGGCTGCTCCAGACCATCCGCGCCTACGCCGCCGACCGTGCGGCGGAGGCCGGGGAGAGCGAGCCGCTGCGCCGCGCGCACGCCGCGTACTTCCTCGGCCTGGCACTGACCGCCGACCCCCATCTGCGGCGCGCGGAACAGCTCGACTGGCTGGGCCGCCTGGCCGCCGACCACGACAACCTGCACTCCGCCCTGCGCGGCGCGGTCGCCGCGGGCGACACCGCCGCCGCCCTGCGGCTGCTCGCCTCCCTGTGCACCTACTGGATGCTCCGCGGCATGCGGTACGAAGGCGCCCAGCCCGCGGCCGAACTGCTCCGGGCGACCGGGACGGGCCCGCCGGAGGGGCTGGACGAGGAGTACGCCCTGTGCGTCATGACGGCCGCGGCCGCCACCGCGGACCAGGGCGAACTGGCCGCGCACTTCGCCTCCGTGGCCGAGGTCGTCCGCCGGCTCGGCGGCCTGCCGCGCCGGTTCCCCGTGCTCAACCTGCTGTGGGCGCCCTTCTCCGGCGTCCCCGACACCGAGACGTACGCGGTGTACCGGCGGGAGCTGGCGGGACAGGCCGAGGACCCCTGGCAGACCGCGCTCATGCACATCGGCTCGGGGTTCCAGCTGTGGATGGCGGAGGGCGACATCGACGCGGGAGAGGCGGAGTTCACCGCCGCGCTCGCGGCCTTCCGCACGCTCGGCGACCGGTGGGGCAGCACCATGGCCCTGACCCAGCTGGCCTGGCTCTCCGGGGCCCGCGGTGACCAGCCGCGCGCCCTGCGGCTCGTGGACGAGGCGCTGGCCGTCGCGCGGGAACTCGGCGCCACGGAGAACGTGGCCGAACTGCTCGGCGAGCGCGGCAAGAGCGCCGTCCACGCAGGCCGTACCGACCGGGCACGGGCCGATTTCACCGCGTGCCTGGAGCTCGCCCGCAGGTCCGGCGCCCGGGAGCTGCTCGCCGGCGCCCATCTCGGCCTGGGCGAGTGCGCGCGGCTGGAGGGCGACCTCGCCGAGGCGCGCCGGCTGTGCGAGCTGGCCCTGTCCGAGTGCCTCACCGGCTGGTACACCGGCGAAGGCGCCCGCACCGAGGCACTCATCGCCCTGGGCCGGATCGCCCTGGCGGAAGGCCGTCCCGAGCAGGCCCGCGCCCGATTCCTGGCCGCCGACCCCGCGCACGGCGCCCGGAACCTGCCCCTGGCGGCGGCCCTCGCCGCGGCCCAGGCCGAGCTCTCGCTCGCCGAGGGCGACCCCGCCGCGGCCGCCGAACGCCTCGGCATCGCCAGCGCCCTGCGCGGCCCGTCGGTGCCCGCGCTCCCCGATGCCGACCGCACCGACGCCGCCGTGCGGGCCGCCCTGGACTCCCCCGCGTACGAGGCGGCCTACGCACGCGGTGCCCGGCTCCCCGTGGACCGGGCCCTGATGACGCTGACCGGGCAGGACGCCGGCGCCTGACCGCCGGTCAGCGCGCGGTACGCGGCCGGTCAGTGCGCCCGGCCACCGTTGCCCCCATGACGACGACACACACCACCCCGACCCCGCGGGCCCCGGGCCCCGCCCGCCACCGGTGGGCCGCACTGGCCGTCTGCTGCCTGGCCGCCATGCTCCTCGGCATCGACAACAGCGTCCTCAACTACGCCATCCCGTCCCTGCTCAGGGACATGCACCCGAGCGGCACCCAGATCCTGTGGATCTCCGACGTCTACGGCTTCGCGATGGGCAGCCTCCTGGTCGTCATGGGCAACCTCGGCGACCGCCTCGGCCGCAAGCGCCTGATGCTGCTGGGCGCCGCCGCCTTCGGCGGTGCCTCGCTGCTCACCGCGTACGCCCCCGACCCGCAGCTGCTCATCGCCGGGCGGGCCCTGCTGGGCGTGGCCGGCGCGATGATGGTGCCCTCCACCCTGTCCCTGCTGCGCCACGCCTTCACCGACCCCAAGGAGCGCACCACCGCGATCGGCATCAGCAGCGGCATCGGCGCGGCGAGCTTCGCCCTCGGCCCGGTCGTCGGCGGGCTGCTGCTGGACCACTTCTGGTGGGGTTCGGTGTTCCTGGTCAACGTTCCGCTGATGGCCGTCGTCCTGGTCGCCGGGGTGCTGGTGCTGCCCGAGTCGCGCAACCCGCGTCCGGGGCGGCTGGACTGGCCGGGTGTCCCCCTGTCGATCGTCGGTGTGCTGGGTGCCATTTACGCGATCAAGACCGGCTTCCGGGACGGCGCCGGCCACGCGCCGGAGTGGATCGCGGCGGCGGTGGGGGTCGCGGCCCTGCTGCTCTTCGCCCGCCGCCAGGTCCGCGTGGAGGAGCCGCTGATCGACCTGCGGCTGTTCCGCAACCCCGCCTTCAGCGGTGCGGTCGGTGCCAACCTGGTGATGATCTTCGCCTCGTCCACGCTGTCGCTGGCCTTCGCGATGTACTTCCAGACCGTCCGCGGCTGGTCGCCGTTCACCGCTGGCCTCGCCCTGCTGCCCGGCCCGCTCGCCGCGGCGTTCGCCGCACCGCTCGCCACCGCCCTGATCCCGCGTCTCGGCCGGGCCACGGTCGTCGCGCTGGGCCTCGGCATGGTGGCCGTGAGCACCGCGGTCCTCGGGCAGCTGTCCGACCCGGGCACGTCCTACGGTGCGCTGCTGGCGCCGCTGGTCGTCAACGGCATGGGGATCATCCTGATCGTCTCGGTCACCAACGACACGATCCTGGCGAGCGCTCCCAAGGACCGCACCGGCGCGGCCGCGGCCGTCTCGGAGACGGCGATGGAGATGGGCGGCTCGCTGGGCATCGCCGTCCTCGGCTCCGTCCTCGCCTCGGTCTACCGCGACTCCTTGGTCCTGCCCGCCGGGCTGCCCGACGGTGTGGCACGGGCCGCCCGTGAATCGGTGGGCGGCGCGGTCGAGGCGGGTGCCCGGATCCCCGGCGCGGCGGGGACCGCGCTGACGGAGACCGCCAGGGACGCGTTCTGCCACAGCATCCAGGTCACGACGCTGGCCGGTGCGGTGCTCATCGCCTGCGGCGCCGTCGCGGCCCGCTGGGCCCTGCGAGGGGTGCCCGCGGAGATCGCCGACCCCGAGGCGGAGCCGGAGGAGGGGGAGGACCTGCCCGTGCCCGCGCAGCGGTGAGATGAGCCCCCGTACGCACAGCGGGAGGGCGGCGGACCACAGGGTCCGCCGCCCTCCCGCGTCATGACGACGTCACGCGGCGGTGGTGCCGGCACCGCACCGCCGCCGCTGCCCGGGCCCCGCCTCAGGGATACGTCTCCCCGTTGCCGGGGCGGTCCTTCGAGTCGGCCTCGGCCTGCTTGGCCTGCACCTCGGGGTCGAGGGCGTCGACGGGGGAGCCGTCGACCTTCCCGAAGGCGGCGTCGGAGCCGACCCCGCCGTTGAGCGAGGCGCGGTCGGCGACCTCGGTGGCCGGCGCGGGCTCCACCAGCCAGTCGGGGTTGGTCTGCCTGCTCCACCACTTCCAGGCCGCGAATCCGCCGCCCGCGACCAGGCCCACCAGCAGGAAGGTCCTGGCGAAGCGCCCGGAACGGGCACGCCGCACGCGGCGGCGCTCCAGTTTGCGGATGTCGGCGGCCGTGACATGGCTGCGCAGGGCGGCGACCGCGGCGGCCGCCCGGACCGCCGCCTCCTCGGCGGCCGGCTGGGCGACCGAGCGGACGGTGCTGACGGCCTGCTCCACGCGCGGGCCGGTGTAGTCCGCCGCCTGCCGGGCCGTCCTGCGGGTCCGCTGGGCGGCGGTGCCGACGGCCTGCTGCACTCCCGGTGGCACCGCCGCCAGGGCCTGGTCGACGCGCGACGCCAGGTAGGCGTCGTACTGCACACGGGCCGCGTCGCGGGCCTGCAGGGCGGCCGACGACACCCTGGGTGCCAGGTACAGCCGCGCCTCGTCCGCGTAGTGCGCGGCGCTGCCCTTCGCTGTGCCGGCGTACGGCGCCACCGCGTCCGCGGCGTGCCGCACGCTGTCCTTCGTCCTTCCGGCTGCGTCGCGCACGCTGTCGATGCGGGTCACGAGAACCTCCTCCTCGGTGGCGTTACGTTTTCGCCTTTCCACCCGGTTTGAAATCATGCCCGTGACGACGGGGAACGGCATGTGCGTACGGGCATCCGGGTCAAGCCGCGTCCGCCCGGGCCGTCGCCGCGGGGCCGGTTCGCGACAGGGCGCGGGAGAAGCCCCGACGTGCGAGGATTTGTCCCTGTCGTCGAGGACTGATGGAAGGTAGACCGTGGCCGAGCAGCTCCACGCCACCCTGAGGACCACCCAGGGGGACATCACCATCCGGCTCCTGCCGGACCACGCGCCGAAGACCGTCCAGAACTTCGTCGAGCTCGCCGAGGGCACCCGCGAGTGGACCGACCCGCGGACCGGTCTCTCCTCCACGGAGCCGCTCTACAACGGCACGGTCTTCCACCGCGTCATCTCCGGTTTCATGATCCAGGGCGGCGACCCGCTGGGCAACGGCACCGGCGATCCGGGGTACCAGTTCGGCGACGAGTTCCACCCCGAGCTGGCCTTCACCCGGCCGTACCTGCTGGCCATGGCGAACGCCGGGCCGGCGACCAACGGCTCGCAGTTCTTTATCACCGTGTCCCCCACGACCTGGCTGACCCACAAGCACACGATCTTCGGCGAGGTCGTGGACCCGGCCAGCCAGAAGGTCGTGGACGCCATCGCCACCACCCCGACCAACCCGCGCACCGACCGTCCGGTGGAGGACGTCGTCATCCAGAGCGTGGTCGTCGAGCGCCGGTAGGGCGACCCGGGAACTCAACCGCCCTGCCCGTCCGTCTGATGTGCGGGGCGATTCCGCGGTGAAGGGCTGAGAGATGACCGACCAGGCGGTCCGCTGCTACCGGCATCCGGACCGGGAGACCGGCATCCGGTGCTCCCGCTGCGAGCGGCCCATCTGCCCCGAGTGCATGGTCAACGCCTCGGTCGGCTTCCACTGCCCCGAGTGCGTGCGCGACGCCCGCCGGGAGACGCAGGCCACCGGTCCGCGCACGGTCGCGGGCGGCAGCGTGGCCGGCGACCCGCGCCTGGTGACCAAGGTCCTGATCGGGCTGAACCTGGCGGTCTTCCTGCTCGTCCAGGCGGTCGGCGACCGGGTGGTGACCGACCTGGCGCTGCTCGGGGCGGCCTGCGACCGGTCCGGCTGCTTCGGTGTGGCCCTCGGCGCGGACCAGTGGTACCGGCTGATCAGCTCGATGTTCCTGCACCAGGAGCTGTGGCACATCGGCTTCAACATGCTCTCGCTGTGGTGGATCGGCGCCCCACTGGAGGGGCTGCTCGGCCGGGCCCGCTACATCGCGCTCTACCTGATCTCCGGGCTGGGCGGCGGTGCGCTGGTGCTGCTGCTGGCGGCGCCCAACACCGCGACGCTCGGCGCGTCGGGCGCGATCTTCGGACTGTTCGGCGCCACCGCGGTCTTCATGCGGCGCCTGCGCTACGACATGCGCCCGGTCCTGATCCTGCTCGGGCTGAACCTGGTCTTCACGTTCTTCTGGGCGGGCATCAGCTGGCAGGCCCACATCGGCGGCCTGGTCGCGGGTTCTCTCGTGGCGGTCGGGATGGCCTACGCGCCGCGTGAGCGCCGCGCGCTGGTGCAGTGGGGGACGGCCGCGGCCGTGCTGGCCGTGGTGCTGGTCGTCGCGTGGGTGGGCGTCGCAGGAATCACTGGTTAGGCCGTAACCCGCTCTGTTGATCTGACGTTATCCACAGCGATGGACCGCTCCCCTGTGCATCCTGTGGGCAAGTCGTGCACGGACCCGCACACACCGTGTCTGACCTGCAAGATCAATGAAAGACCGGTGGCCCGTACATCGGACCACCGGTCACACCGGCGTCAACCCGGTAGTGGTTATCCACAGATCATGCGACCTTTTCAACACTGTGGATGACGCTTGTGGATAACTGTGCGATCGACTACTTCCACTGCGTGGAGACGACGAAGCCACCCGCGATGAAGCCGAAGCCCACGGCGATGTTCCAGTTGCCCAGCTGCTCCACCGGCCAGCTGCCCTGCGTCACATAGAAGATGACGATCCACGCCAGGCCGACGAGGAAGAGCGCCAGCATCAGCGGTGCGACCCAGCCCCTGCCGGTGCTCAGCTTTATGGCGGCGGTCTTCGCCGGCGGCGGGGTGAAGTCTGCCTTCTTGCGGATCCGTGACTTCGGCACGAGGGACTCTCCTGTCGATGCGCTGCGTGACCGCGCGTGTGACGTGTGGTGTGAACTGGCGGGCGGCGAGGCGAACCAGGCCGCCAGGCGTCCGTTAGCGTAGTGCTTCCATGGGTTGGAAGGAGATAAGGCTACGGTGAGCAGTCCGGTCCATGCCTCCCCCACCCGCCGTTCTGCCCGGTCTGTGGTGCTTCGCCTGCTCAGCGCGGCTGTCTTCGCCCTCGCCGGCCTGCTGTTCTGGGTGAGTTTCGACACTGCCAAGGGTGTGGACATCCGCACCGACGAGCCCCTGCTGCGGCTGTCGGACCGGGTTCAGGAGAAGAGCCGGCAGAACGAGAAGCTCGACAACGAGCTCTCCGGCGTGCGCAAGGACGTCGACTCCCTCGCCCACGCCGACAGCGGGGTCAGCGACGCGACCCGCGACCGGCTCTCCGCCGAGGCGGGCACGAGCAAGCTGAGCGGCCCCGCCGTCTCCGTCACCCTCAACGACGCGCCGCCGGACGCCGCACCGCTCATCGCCGGCGTGCCCGACCCGCAGCCCAACGACCTCGTGATCCACCAGCAGGACCTCCAGGCCGTCGTCAACGCCCTGTGGGCGGGCGGCGCCTCGGGCATCAAGGTCATGGACCAGCGGCTGATCTCCACCAGCGCGGTGCGCTGCGTCGGCAACACCCTCATCCTGCAGGGACGCGTCTACTCCCCGCCCTACAAGATCACGGCGGTGGGCGACCCCGGCAAGCTGCACAAGGCGATCGACCGCAGCCCGGCGATCCAGAACTACCTGCAGTACGTCGAGGCCTACGGACTCGGATGGAAGGTCGAGGACGACAAGCGGGTGACTCTGCCCGGCTACTCCGGCACAGTGGATCTGCACTACGCCAAGCCTGTGGGGTGATCGCCGTGCGCCTGGTGGTGCGGACGCTGAGCGAGTTGTGCGTCACCGCGGGCGCGCTGATGGTCCTCTTCGTGGTCTACGTGCTCTTCTGGACCGGCTTACGGGCCGACAGCGCCATGGACGGCGAGATCCACCGGCTCCAGGACAGCTGGGCGACACAACCGGCGGGCACGGCGCGGCCGTCCACCGCGCACAAGGTGCCGGATTCCGCGAAACCCGCCCCCAAGGTGACGCCGTACCCGCAGGGCAAGGCCTTCGCCGTCATGTACGTCCCCCGCCTCGGGCGGGACTGGCACAAGCCGGTGCTCCAGGGCACGGAGACCGGCACCCTCAAGCGGGGCCTGGGCCACTACGCGGACACCGCCCGTCTCGGCGGGGTCGGAAACTTCGCCGTCGCCGGCCACCGGCGCACCTACGGGGACCCGTTCAAGGACTTCCCGCTGCTGCGCAAGGGCGACGAGGTCGTCCTCACCGACGGCCGGACCTGGTACACGTACGAGATCGACCGCGCACCCTACCGCACGGTGCCCACCGACGTCGCGGTCGTCGATCCCGTGCCGGAGAAGTCCGGCTACACCGTTCCCGGGCGCTATCTGACCCTGACCACGTGCGATCCCGAGTGGGGCCACAGCCACCGGCTCGTCACCTGGGGGCACCTGGAATCCACACAGCCTGTGGAGGACGGCATGCCGGAGGGACTGTCGGGCTAATCTTGGCGTGGCACGGGGAGCAGGGAGCAGGAAGGCAGCGCATGTACGGCTTCATCTGGAGGCACCTGCCGGGCAACGCGTGGGTGAGGGCGGCGATCTCGCTCGTCCTCGTCCTCGCCGTCGTGTACGTCCTCTTCCAGTACGTCTTCCCGTGGGCGGAGCCGCTGCTCCCCTTCAACGACGTGACCGTGGACCAGGGGATGGCGGCTGTACGGTGAGCGCCCGCATCCTCGTCGTGGACAACTACGACAGCTTTGTCTTCAACCTGGTCCAGTACCTCTACCAGCTGGGCGCCGAGTGCGAGGTGCTCCGCAACGACCAGGTCGCCCTCGCGCACGCGCAGGACGGCTTCGACGGGGTCCTGCTGTCACCGGGACCCGGCACCCCCGAAGAGGCCGGGATCTGCGTCGACATGGTGCGGCACTGCGCGGCCACCGACGTCCCGGTCTTCGGCGTCTGCCTCGGCCTGCAGTCCATGGCGGTCGCCTACGGCGGTGTCGTGGACCGGGCGCCCGAGCTGCTGCACGGCAAGACCTCCCCGGTGTTCCACGAGGGACGCGGGGTCTTCGCCGGGCTGCCGACGCCCTTCACCGCCACCCGGTACCACTCCCTGGCGGTCGAACGTGACACCCTGCCCGAGGAGTTGGACGTCACCTCCTGGACGGAGAACGGCATCGTGATGGGCCTGCGGCACCGCACCGCCCGGGTGGAGGGCGTCCAGTTCCACCCGGAGTCGGTACTCACCGAATGGGGACACCGGATGCTCGCCAACTGGTTGGCCGAGTGCGGCGACCAGGGCGCCGTCGAGCGCTCCGCGGGCCTCGCGCCTGTGGTCGGAACCAGGGCGTGATTGCGTGACCGCGCATCGGCACTTCGGTGACACCGCCGAATTCGCCGCCGCGGTGGAGCAGTTGGCCGACCCGCTCAACGACCCGCTGCCGAGCACCTCGCCGCGCGCGGAAGGGCCCGGGGAGCCCCCGGCCCAGGAGCAGGAGCCGCCTGCCCAGGAGCCGCGGCGGACACCGCAGGAGAGCCGGACGAGCGCGCGGCACGCGCAGCCGTCCGCGTACGAGCCCGCGGCCCGGGCCGCCGAGGCCCCGCCGGTCGACGCCCCGTCCGCCCAGGTGCCGACCGCCCCGGTCTCCGTGCCGCCGTGGGAGGAGCAGGCGCCGCAACCGCCCGAGGCCGCCCGCGTCGTACGCCGCCGGCCCACCGAGGAGGAGCGGGCCGTCGCCCGCCGCAGGGCGGCCGGTGCCCCCGGCGACACGATGGCGCTGCCTGTCGTGGACGCCCCCGGCCCCGTCCCCCGCCGCGACAAGGACACGGACACCGCGCCCGGCGACGGACCGGAGGAGGACCCGGGGCCGCCGCGCCCGGAGCGCGAGGACGACGGCATGCCCGCGGTCGGCGGCCGTGCCGCCCGCCGCAAGGCCGCCCAGGAGGCCGCACGGCGCGGTGGCAGAGGACGCAGGCGTTCCGGTGCCGCCCCGGGCGCCCAGGACGCCACAGGGGCGCTCACGGCCCCGGACGCGTCCACCTCGGCGATGGTCCCCGCCCCCCGCTCCCGTATGGAAGCCCGTCGCGCGGCCCGCGCGGCCAAGGAGAGCCCCGGTGTGATCGCCAGCCGCGTCGTGGGTGAGCTGTTCATCACCTTCGGCGTGCTGATGCTGCTGTTCGTCACCTACCAGCTGTGGTGGACCAACGTCCTGGCCCACCAGCAGGCCGGCGGGGCCGCCAACAACCTCCAGAAGCAGTGGGAGGGCGAGAAGACGACGCCCCGCGACCCCGGCGCGTTCTCGCCCGGCCAGGGCTTCGCGATCATGTACATCCCCAAGCTGGACGTGAAGGCCCCCATCGCCGAGGGCACCGACAAGCACAAGGTGCTCGACAAGGGCATGATCGGCCACTACGACGGCCAGTTGGAGACGGCGATGCCCTGGGACAAGCAGGGCAACTTCGCGCTCGCCGCCCACCGCAACACCCACGGCGAACCGTTCCGCTACATCAACAAGCTGGTGGACGGCGACAAGGTCGTCGTCGAGACGGAGTCGACCTACTACACGTACGAGGTCACGAGCATGCTGGCCTCGACCCCGCCGTCCAACACCTCCGTGATCAAGCCGGTCCCCAACGGATCCGGGTTCACCAAGCCGGGCCGCTACATCACGCTGACCACCTGCACACCGGAGTTCACGAGCACGTACCGCCTGATCGTCTGGGGCAAGATGGTCGAGGAACGGCCGCGTGCGAAGGGCAAGCCGGACGCGCTGGTCGAGTAGGCCGGGTACGTACGCACAGATCGGGGCAGCGGTGACGACCACCCAGCAGGACCACCAGTGGGAGACGGCGCCCTACCCGCGGCGCACCCGCGACGGCGTCGCCGCCGTCGTCAGCCTGATCGGTGAACTCCTCATCACCGCGGGCCTGGTGCTCGGGCTCTTCGTCGTCTACTCCCTGTGGTGGACCAACGTCCTGGCCGACCGCCAGGCCCAGCGCGACGGCGACGACGTCCGCCGCCAGTGGGCCGTCGAGCAGCCGGGCAAGCTCGACACCAAGAACGGCATCGGCTTCCTCCACATCCCCGCGATGGGCAAGAACTTCGAGGTCCTGGTCCGCAAGGGCACCGGCACCGACGTCCTCAACGAGGGCGTCGCCGGCTACTACACCGACCCCGTGAAGTCGGCCCTGCCCTGGGACAAGCAGGGCAACTTCTCGCTCGCGGCCCACCGAGACGGCCACGGCGCCAAGTTCCACAACATCGACAAGATCAAGAAGGGCGACGCGGTCGTCTTCGAGAACCGCGACACCTGGTTCGTCTACAAGGTCTTCTCCGTCCTGCCGCAGACCTCGAAGTACAACGTCAAGGTGCTCGCCCAGATCCCCGCCGAGAGCGGCAGGACCAAGGCCGGCCGCTACATCACCCTCACGACCTGCACCCCGGTCTACACGTCCCGCTACCGCTACATCGTCTGGGCCGAACTCGTCCGCACGCAGAGGGTCGACGCGAAGCGGACGCCTCCGGCGGAGCTGGGCGGCTGAGGGGGCCGGCAGAGCAAAAGGGGAGGGGCCCCGGACATCGTGTCCGGGGCCCCTCCCCTTTTGCTCTCGCCCGGCAGGCGGCGTCGGCGCGTCAGCCGCCGTTGCCGCCTCCGTTGAAGAAGCCGCCGCCGTTGTTCCCGCCGCCGTTCGGGTCCTGGACCCCGACCGTCAGCGTGTCACCCGGCTTCATCTGGGAATCGCGGGGCGGGTTCTGGTTCTGGACGATGGCGTTGTCGTTCCCTGCCAGGTTGGGCGGGAACACCACCAGGTTCAGTCCCATCTCGCTGGCGATGCCCTTGACCTCGCCGAGCGACTTGCCCGTCAGGTCGGGGATCGCGTTGGTGGACGGGGGCTTCGCGATCACGATCGTGACCGTGTCGCCCGCCTTGACTGTGCTTCCGGCCCCCGGCTCCGTCCTGATGACCGTGTCCTGGGCGTGGTCGGCGGACTCCTCCTGGGTAACGGTCACCTTGAGACCGTCTGCCGTGAGGATCTGCGTGGCCTCGTCCTTGGACTTGTTGCCGACGTCCTTGATCGTGACCTCTTGCGGGGCCACCGCCACGGTCAGCGTGATCGTCACGCCCTTGGCGCGCTTCTCGCCGCCCTTCGGGTCCTGCTTGAGGACCGTTCCCTCTTCCTCGTCAGTGGAGGTCTGGGACTGCTTGTCGACCTCGAAGCCCGCCTGCTTGAGCTCCTGCTGGGCGTCCTCGAACTTGTCCCCGGTGACGTCCGGAACGTCGATCTTCTCGGCGCCCTTGGAGAGGTTCAGGGTGACCGACTGGTCCTTGGGGATGCTCGTGCCGGGCTCGGCCGACTGCTTGCAGACGTTGCCCTTGGGCTGGTCGGCGCAGAAGACCTCCTCGCCGAAGGAGATCGTCACATTGGCGTTCTGGGCCTTGGTCTCCGCCTCGGCCTTGGCCACGCCGACGAACGCCGGAACGGAGACGGTGTCGCCCCCGCTGTCGCCCCCGGAGAAGAGCGCCTTGCCCATGAAGATCGCGCCGATGAGGACCAGGACGGCCGCGACGACGAGCAGGATGGTCGAGGTGTTGCTCTTCTTGGGCTTGCGCCGGCCACCGCCGCCGGGCCCCTGCTGGTCGTAGCCAAAGCCGCCGTCGTCGTCGCGCATGGGCGGCAGCATCGAGGTGCCGGCGTCGTGCTGCGGCGGCATGGCCGTGGTGGCGGAGTCGTTGCCGTAGCCGCCGTAACCGCCGCCGTAGCCGACGGAGCCGAGGGCGACCGTGGCGCCGACCGGCTGGCCGTCGAGGCAGGCCTCGATGTCGGCCCGCATCTCGTCGGCGGACTGGTAGCGGTAGTCAGGGTCCTTGGTGAGCGCCTTGAGGACGATGGCGTCCATCTCGGGGGTGACCTCGGGGTCGTACACGCTCGGGGGCTGCGGCTCCTCCCGGACGTGCTGGTACGCCACCGCGACCGGGGAGTCGCCCACGAAGGGCGGCCGCACGGTCAGCAGCTCGTACAGCAGGCAGCCGGCGGAGTACAGGTCGGAACGGGCGTCGACGGTCTCGCCCTTGGCCTGCTCCGGCGAGAGGTACTGCGCGGTGCCGATGACGGCCGCGGTCTGCGTCATCGTCATGCCGGAGTCGCCCATGGCGCGGGCGATGCCGAAGTCCATGACCTTGACCTGGCCCTGGCGCGTCAGCATGACGTTCGCGGGCTTGATGTCGCGGTGCACGATGCCGGAGCGGTGGCTGTACTCCAGTGCCTGGAGGATGCCCACCGTCATCTCGAGCGAACGCTCCGGCAGCAGCTTGCGGCCGGAGTGCAGCAGCTCACGCAGGGTGGAGCCGTCCACGTACTCCATGACGATGTACGGGATGGAGACCCCGTCGACGTAGTCCTCGCCGGTGTCGTACACCGCGACGATCGACGGGTGGTTCAGCGAGGCGGCCGATTGGGCCTCACGGCGGAACCGGGCTTGGAAGGACGGGTCGCGGGCGAGATCCACCCGGAGCGTCTTCACGGCGACGGTGCGGCCGAGCCGGGTGTCATGGGCGATGTACACCTCGGCCATACCACCGCGGCCGAGCACCGAGCCCAGCTCGTACCGGCCGCCGAGGCGACGCGGCTCTTCCATAGCGCTTGCCCTTCCTAAACCGTCCGTGTGGCTGCTCGGGCATACCGTACCCGCCGCCGCGTACCGATCCCGGCCCTGGCCGGTAGCCGATATACGACCGGTATCGCAACGTGCGTTTTGGCGCACATACAGAGATACGGCGTGACCGGCATCACTTGTTCAGCACGGCCTCCATGACGCTCTTGGCGATCGGGGCCGCGAAGCCGCCACCGGAGATGTCCCCGCGGTTGGCGCTCGCGTCCTCGACGACCACCGCGACCGCCACCGGGGAACCGGAGTCCGTCTTGGCGTATGAGATGAACCACGCGTAAGGAGACTCACTGTTGTCGATACCGTGCTGGGCGGTACCGGTCTTGCCGCCCACGGTGACGCCGGAGATCTGTGCGTTCTTGCCCGTACCGTCGGTGACGACGGTCTCCATCATCTGCTGGAGCTTCTGGGCGTTCTCCGGGCTCAGCGGCTGCGAGAACTCCTTGGGCTTGGTCTGCTCGACCACGGCGTTGTTCGGGGCCTGCAGCTTGCTCACCATGTAGGGCTGCATCAGCGTGCCGTCGTTCGCGATCGCGGCGGCCACCATCGCCATCTGCAGCGGGGTGGCGGCGGTCTCGAACTGGCCGATCGAGGACAGCGCGGTCTGCGGCTTGTCCATGGTCTTGGAGATGTTGCTGGCCGCGGTGCGGACCGGGATGAAGATCTCCTGGTTGAAGCCGAACTTCTGGGCCTCGTCGACCATCTTGTCGCGGCCGAGGTCGGCGCCGATCTTGCCGAAGACCGAGTTGCACGAGTACTGCAGGGCCACCCGGAGCGTGGCGTTCTTGCAGGGGATGGGCCCCTCGTTCTTCAGCTCCTGGTGGTTGGTGTCCGGGAGGATGTACGGCACCGGGGAGTCCGTCGGGTCGTCGATGTTGCTGTACAGCCCGTCCTGGAGGGCGGCGGCGGCGGTGACGACCTTGAAGGTGGAACCCGGCGGGTACGTCTGGCGCAGCGCCCGGTTGAGCATCGGCTCGTCCTTGTTGTTCTCCTTCAGCAGCGAGCTCCAGGCCTTGCTGTCCTTCTTGGAGTTGCCGGCGAAGGAGGACGGGTCGTACGACGGCGTGCTGGCCAGCGCGAGGATGGCGCCGGTCTTCGGGTCGATCGCGGCGACGGCGCCCTTCTTCTTGCCCAGGCCCTCGAAGGCGGCCTTCTGCGCCTTGGCGTTCAGCGTCGTGACGACGTCGCCGCCCTGCTTCTGCTTGCCGGACAGGATGTCGACGGTGCGCTTGAAGAACAGCCGGTCGTCGTCGCCGGTGAGGATCGAGTCGTAGATCGACTCCAGCTGGGTGGAGCCGAAGGCCTGGGACGCGTAGCCGGTGACCGGCGCCCACAGGGGGCCGTCCTTGAAGGTGGCCTTGTACCGGAAGTCGCTGCCGTTGGTCTCGGCGTGGCCGGTCACGGCCTTGCCGTCGACGAGTATGTCGCCGCGCGGGCTCGCGTACTGGTTGATGGCGACGCGGCGGTTGTTGGTGTCGGTCCTGAGCGCGTCGGCCTGGACGAACTGGATGTAGTTCACCCTGATCAGGAGGGCGAGCACGAGCAGCCCGCAGAAGACAGCGACTCGTCGCAGGGGCTTGTTCACTGGACGCGCACCACCTGGGTCGGCTCGGCATCGGGGGACGAGGCGGGGGTCGGCGCCGGACGGCGCGCGGTGTCGCTGATTCTCAGCAGGATGGCCACCAGCGCCCAGTTGGCGATCACGGAGGAACCACCCTGGGCGAGGAACGGCATCGTCATACCGGTCAGCGGGATCAGACCGGTGACGCCGCCGGCCACGACGAACACCTGGAGCGCGAACGCGCCGGACAGACCGATCGCCAGCAGTTTGCCGAAGGGGTCGCGGGCGGCGAGGGCGGTGCGGGCGCCGCGCTCCACCAGGAGTGCGTAGAGCAGCAGTATGGCCATCAGACCGGCCAGGCCCAGCTCCTCGCCGACGGTGGCGAAGATGTAGTCGCTCTTGGCGGCGAAGCCGATGAGCCGGGAGTAGCCCTGGCCGAGGCCGGAGCCGAAGAGGCCGCCGGAGCCGAAGGCCCACATGGCCTGGGCGGGCTGGCTGGCGCCCTGCCCGGCCTCGATGGTGCGGAACGGGTTGAGCCAGTCCTCCACACGGCTGTGGACGTGCGGCTCGAAGCTGCCCACGACCACGGCGCCGCCCACGGACAGCAGCAGACCGAAGACGATCCAGCTGGTCCGCTCGGTGGCGACGTAGAGCATGATCACGAAGAGGCCGAAGAAGAGCAGCGAGGTGCCCAGGTCGGTCTCGAAGACCAGGATCAGGATGCTGAGGCCCCAGATCACCAGGATCGGGCCCAGGTCGCGGCCTCGGGGCAGGTACATGCCCATGAAGCGGCGGCTGGCGAGCGCGAGGGCGTCCCTCTTGACCATCAGGTAGCCGGCGAAGAACACCGCGATGATGATCTTGACGAACTCACCGGGCTGGATGGACATACCGGCGACGGTGATCCAGATCCGGGCGCCGTAGACGGCCGGGAAGAACACCGGGAGGATCAGCAGGACCAGCGCGACCACCATCGAGATGTAGGTGTAGCGCTGCAGGATGCGGTGGTCCTTGAGGAAGATCAGTACGCCCAGGAAGAACGCGACGCCCAGCGTCGACCACATCAGCTGCGTCGGCGCGGAGGACCCGCCCGGCAGCGACGGCTCCTGGTCGAGACGCCAGATGAAGACCAGCCCCAGGCCGTTGAGCAGCGTGGCGATCGGCAGCATCAGGGGGTCGGCGTACGGCGCGAACCGGCGCACCACAAGGTGCGCGACACCGGCGATCGCGCCCAGCCCGAGGCCGTACGCGAGCATGCCCGCGGGCAGCGCGTCGTTCTTCGCCAGGCCCACGTTCGCGTACGCGAAGACCGGGATCAGCACCGCGAAGGCGAGAAGCGCGAGCTCCGTGTTGCGACGGCTCGGCGCGCCGACGGATGTGATGGTCGTGGTGTTCGTGACAACGCTCATGCTGGACTGACGGCCCTCCTGCAGACTGCTAGCTGCCCGTGGGGCACTGCTCGGCCAGCGCCTGGTCCTCGGCGGTGAGGGTGGGGCTGGTCGACGGACTGGTGGTCGCGCCCGCGGACGGGCTGCTGGGGGGCGTGCTCGCGGTGCCGCCGGCGGTCGGGGAGCCCGAGGGCTTGCCCGTGGCCTTGCCGGATGCGGTGCCCGCGCCCTTCTGCTGGTCCTTCTTGGCCTTGTCGGCGGCGTCCGCCCGGGCCTTGTCCAGGGATTCCTTGGTCTGGCAGACCTTGGCCTGGTGCTCCAGCTCGTCCGCGGTCTTGCGGGCGTCGGCGAGGTTGCCGGCGGCGATGGTGGCCGTCACGTACTTCCGCTGGTTCTGCGGTAGGTACTTGAGTTCGATGCCAGGGCGGTCCTCATGGACCTTCGACAGGTTGACCCAGGCCAGCTTCTGCTCGATGCCCTGGTAGATCGCCGCGTGATCGCCCTTGACCCCGACGTAGTACTGCGTCTGCGTCCAACGGTACGCGCCGTACAGACCACCGCCGACGACACCGAGGGCGACCAGCAGCACGAGGGACCGCTTGAGCCACCGGCGCGACTTCACCGGCTTGTCGAGTTCCTCGTCCTCGAAGGCGCCGAAGCTGCCCATGGGCGAGCCGGCCGCCGGGTCGGCGCTGCCGGGGGGCCCGAAGGAGCCCTCCGGGGCCGGCGGGCGGCCGAGCTCGGAAGCGCGGCCGGCCGGGGTCTGCAGGTGCCGCGGGTCGGACATCGGGAGGTGGTGACGGCTGTCGGCGACGGCGCCCACGACGACGGGCGTGTCGTGCAGCTGCACGGCCAGGGTGTCCCCGTCGTCGATGTCCAGGACGTCGGCGACGATGCAGGTGATGTTGTCGGGGCCGCCGCCGCGCAGGGCGAGCTGGATCAGCTCCTGCACGGTCTCGGCGGGCGCCTGGTACCCGGCGAGGGTGTCCTCCAGCGTCTGGTGGCTGACCACGCCGGACAGGCCGTCCGAGCAGATCAGGTACCGGTCGCCGGCGCGGACCTCGCGGACGGACAGGTCGGGTTCGACCTGGCCGCGGCCGTCGAGCGCGCGCATCAGCAGCGAGCGCTGCGGGTGCGTGCCGGCCTCCTCCTCGGTGATCCGGCCCTCGTCGACCAGCCGCTGCACCCAGGTGTGGTCCTGGGTGATCTGGGTGAGCACGCCGTCGCGCAGCAGATACGCGCGCGAGTCGCCGACGTGCACGAGGCCGAGCCGCTGACCGGTCCAGAGCAGGGCGGTGAGCGTGGTGCCCATGCCCTCCAGCTGGGGGTCCTCCTCGACCATGACGCGCAGCTGGTCGTTGGCCCGCTGCACGGCGGTGGCGAGCGAGGTCAGGAGGTCCGAGCCGGGGACGTCGTCGTCGAGCGTGACGAGGGTGGAGATCACCTCCGACGAGGCGACCTCACCGGCGGCCTGGCCGCCCATGCCGTCGGCAATGGCGAGCAGCCGCGGGCCGGCGTAGCCGGAGTCCTCGTTGCCCTCCCGGATCATTCCCTTGTGCGAACCGGCGGCGAAGCGCAGCGACAGAGTCATGCGCACCTCGCCCGTCGGCTCCGGGTACATCCGCACGCTGCCCACCCTCTCGCTCGCGCTCGCTGGCTGTGCTCGCCCATGGTGCGACTACTTCCGCAGCTCGATGACGGTCTTGCCGATGCGGATCGGGGCACCGAGCGGGATCGGCGTCGGCGTGGTCAGCCGGTTCCGTTCCATGAAGGTCCCGTTGGTGGATCCCAGGTCCTCGACGATCCAGTTGCCGTCCCGGTCCGGGTAGATCCTGGCATGCCGGCTGGACGCGTAGTCGTCGTCGAGCACGATTGTGGAGTCGTGGGCCCGGCCGAGCGTGATGGTCTGGCCCTGGAGCGCGACGGTGGTCCCCGCCAGCGAGCCCTCGGCGACCACGAGCTTGGTCGGGGCCCCGCGACGGGCCCGGTTGTTCTGCGGCTGCTGCCGCTGGGCCGCCGCCTGTGTCTGCTGCCGCTGCTGCGGCGGCCGCGTCTGGTCGCCGCGGCGGCCGGCCGCGCGCTGGGTCACCCGGGTCCCGAACAGGTCGCTCCGGATGACCTGTACGGCCACGATGACGAACAGCCACAGTACGGCGAGGAAACCCAACCGCATGACCGTCAGGGTCAGCTCTGACATTGCCCCCGCTTCACCCTTCGGCTTGCCGGTACACGATGGTGGTACTGCCCACGACGATCCGTGAACCGTCGCGGAGCGTAGCGCGCTGGGTGTGCTGCCCGTCCACCACGATGCCGTTCGTGGACCCGAGGTCCACGACCGTCGAGGGCGTGCCGACCCTGATCTCGCAGTGCCGGCGGGACACACCGGGATCGTCGACCCGCACGTCGGCCTCGGTGCTGCGCCCGAGGACGAGGGTGGGCCGGGAGATCTGGTGGCGGCTGCCGTTGATCTCGATCCAGCGGCGTACGTTCATGCCGGCACCCGCGCCGGGGCCCGTACCGGTGCCCGGGAGCCGGGTCACGGGGGCGGCCGCGGCGGGCGGCGGTGCGGCGGGCATCGGGGGCGCCCCGGAGGGGCGCTGGGGGGCCTGCGGCGGGTAGCCGTAGCCGCCGCGGCCCTGGGGCGCGTTCCGGTCCTGCGGCGGCGACTGCTGGAGCTGCTGCTGCGACTCGCTGGAGGCCAGCGTGCGACTCCGTACCCGGTACAGACCGGTGTCGAGGTCGTCGGCCTTCTCCAGATGGACCTTGATCAGGCCCATGAACGTGTAGCGCTGCTGCTTGGCGTAGTCGCGCACCATGCCGGCCAGCTCGTCGCCGAGCTGGACCGCGTACGGGCTCAGCCGCTCGTAGTCCGAGGTACTGAGCTCGACGATGAAGTCATTGGGGACCACCGTGCGGTCCCGGTTCCAGATGGTGGCGTTGTTGTCGCACTCGCGCTGCAGCGCGCCCGCGATCTCCACGGGCTGGACCTCGGACTTGAACACCTTGGCGAAGGTGCCGTTCACGAAGCCCTCGAGACGCTGCTCGAACTTCTTGAGTACTCCCACGGTGCACCTCCTTCCTCAAGGCCCTGCGGTTGTCGCGGGCTCACGCCGCGATCCTTCCCCTTCGATCCTTCCGGTACTGCTTACTGATCGTATCCACGCACCGGGAAAACCGGTGGTTCCCCGATCGGTCCCTCGGGACCGGTGTCAACGCTCACAGGCGCCGCCGCCGCTTCCCCACAGGGATGGTAGAGGCGCCTCAAGCCAGTGTCCCGCAACAGAGGACGGTTCCCGCCCCGTGGGGGTGCCCGGAAACGGATGTGAATCCACCCTGAACAGCGTGCTAGTGTTCTGGGTGTCGGAAGGCGCTGACGCACCGAACGGGAAGCCCCGCAGAGTGTGACAGAATCTAACGGCAGCACCCATGCGCGGGTGGCGGAATAGGCAGACGCGCTGGATTCAGGTTCCAGTGCCCGAAAGGGCGTGGGGGTTCAACTCCCCCCTCGCGCACAGACAGATGAAGCGGGTCTCCCCGGTGGCGAAAGTCACCGAGGGGGCCCGCTTCTCGCGTTGATCCAGGCATCCGCAGGCCGGGTTGGCCGAACGTAACGTCCCTCACACGCCGAAGCCTCCTCGCCGGCCGTCACAGGGCGGCGAGGGGACTTCCTTGTCTGGGCGATGTCCTGGGTGTGATGCCTGTCACTCAGGTGGCGGGCGTCAGGTGGCCGATCGGGGTCCAGGTACCCAGGGGCCTGGTCCTGCGTCTGCGGTTCGTGCGCCTGACGGGTCGTTCACCGCCGAGGGCCAGGCTGTCCAGCCATCTTGTGATCTTGCGTCTGTTGGCGTGGGCGAGCTGGAACACAAGAAGGACGGTCCAGGCGGCGAGTCCGCGGATGGGCCGGGACCGTGAGGACTCGATGGCTTCGGCGAGGGGGCTCTTGGCGAAGCCGTTGAACCCTCGACGCTGTTGCGGAGGCGGAAGTAGATCTTTGAGGGGGCACTGGACCTTGCCGGCCTCGGCGGGGCAGTACCAGGTGCCCTCGACGGGGATCGCTCCTTGGGTTCCGCCCTGGTTGCCGAGCTGGTCGACGCGGTAGTCGTAGACGGGCCGGTAGCCCAGGGCCCTGACAGGCAACTGCCATCCTGTGGCCCCGGAGTTGTCGTAGGCAAGGTAGCCGGGTGCGTAGCCGCGCTCCTGGAGCCGGGAGATCGTTTTCAATCCGTTGTATCCGGGCCGCTCTCCGGGCTTGTCCAGGCAGAGGCCGAGAACGAGTGCCGGAGGGACCTCGGGGTCGGGCGTGCCGTCGTCCAGGAGCGGCTTGTCGTGCCGGGTGTCCCTGGTGACGGCGAGATGGGCGTCGGAGCCGAAGAGACACCGCTTCCTCACGGAGGGCTTCTTCCCCGGGTCGGCTGGGGGCCTTCGCGTCCTCCTGGAGGGCTCGGCGTCGTCGGCGACGGGCGAGGCGTCCGAGTCATCCGGCGCTGCAGATGCATTGCATCGCCGCCGGTCTGCTGTTCTTCCGGGCGATCATCGGAGTGGACCCGGGGCCCCGACGGCTGCCCTTCTTCGCCCGGCTGATCCTGAGTTCCACGGACAGCCTGGGGACGAGCCGGTGGCAGGCACCGGGCCGCCCGTGGGGCCCCTTACTGGCCGACGATCAGTAGGACCGTGCGATCGACCGCGGCGACGCCAACGACCCGCTCGCCGCCTACAACGCCTGTCCGGCGGCCCCGCACGCGCGAGAGGGGCGAAGGAGCCCTGATGCCGGTTGATCCCTCTGGCAACGGCTGGGGGTGTGTCAGACGTCCACATCCCCATGGGTTTCCCGGTCCCTGCGCAGTCGTGGCAGCCGCGCGGGGACCGGGGGCAACGAACTCAGCTGTCGCAATTGCATGTGGTTCCAGCGTTGGCGGGTTCAGTCCTGTCGGTGCTCCGGTCGGTGCAGCAGGCGTCGCCGCCGGCGACGGGGGGCTCGCCAAGGGTGTCGGTGTCGGCCTTGACGACATAGACCTCCCAGGGCTCCTTGCCGGGGCCGGTGACCCAGACCTTGTCCTGGAGGGCGTAGCAGCAGGAGGTGTCGTTCTCCTCGAAGGTGGCCAGCCCGGTGCCTTGGAGTCGGTCGGTGGCGGCGGTGACCTGCTCGGTGGAGGCGACCTCCACGCCGAGGTGGTCGAGACGGGTGTCCTGGCCGGGCTCGCCCTCGATGAGGACGAGCTTGAGCGGGGGTTCGGTGATCGCGAAGTTCGCATAGCCGGGCCGGCGCTTGGCGGGCTCGGTGCCGAAGAGCTTGGAGTAGAACGCGATCGATCCCTCCAGGTCGGCGACGTTGAGGGCGAGCTGGACGCGGGACATGGCGGTGCCTCCCGAATCGAATCCGGTTGAATCGATGTCTGTCGATACAAGCGACCTTGTCGTTTGATTCGACTGCTGTCAATATCGATGCATGTCGAAGTCAGAGTTGTCGGTGATCCAGCCCGAGGCGGTGTGCTGTTCGCCGATGGTCCGGGAGCCGCTGGACGAAGCCGCCGCCGTGGACCTGGCCAGGATGTTCAAGGCCTTGTCGGACCCGGTCCGGCTGCGGCTGCTGTCGCTGATCGCCTCGCATGAGGGCGGCGAGGCCTGCGTGTGTGACCTGACCGGCCCGTTCGACGTGTCCCAGCCGACGATCTCGCATCATCTGAAGGTGCTGCGGGGGGCCGGCTTGGTCGGCTCCGAGCGTCGCGGGACGTGGGTCTATTACTGGGTTCGGCCGACCGCGCTGGCGAAGCTGTCGAGCTTGCTGCAGGCCCCTGTTGGGGCCGGTGGGTGAGCCCCTCGCTCGGACGCCGGGCGGCTGCCGAGGCGGCCGGGACGGCTGCCCTGGTGGCCGTCGTCGTCGGTTCGGGGATCCAGGCGACCGAACTGTCCCGGGACGTGGGGGTGCAGTTGCTGGCGAACTCGCTGGCGACCGTGTTCGGCCTCGGGGTGCTGATCGCCTTGCTCGGCCCGGTCTCGGGGGCCCACTTCAATCCGGTGGTCAGCTTGGCCGCTTGGTGGAACGGCCGTCGCGACGGCGGCATGAGCCTTGGCGAGGTCGGGATCTATGCGTTCGCGCAGACCTGCGGGGCGATCGGCGGGGCGATCGTCGCCGATGGCATGTTCGCCCGGCCGCTGGTCGGCTTGGCTTCGCATGACCGCTCGGCGCCGCAGCTGTGGCTGGGCGAGGTCGTCGCGACCGCGGGCCTGATCGCGCTGATCTTCGGCCTCGCCCGCAGCGGCCGGGACCATCTCGCGCCGGTCGCTGTCGCCTCGTGGATCGGCGCGGCGTACTGGTTCACCTCCTCCACCAGTTTCGCCAACCCCGCCGTGACCATCGGCCGCGCGTTCACCGACACCTTTGCCGGGATCGCCCCCGGCTCGGTTCCCGGGTTTGTCGCTGCCCAGCTCGGCGGGACCGTGATCGGCCTGGTGCTGGTCGCGGTCGTCTTCGGCCGGGCCGCGGCGCCCGAAGTTGAACCCGAGCTTGCTCCCACCCTGTGACCTGCAAAGAAAGCCAAGCCATGAGTGCTGATCGTCCGTCCGTGCTGTTCGTCTGCGTCCACAACGCGGGCCGGTCCCAGATGGCCGCGGCGTTCCTGACCCATCTGGCCGGGGACCAGGTCGAGGTCCGCTCGGCCGGCTCCGCCCCCGCCGACTCGGTCAACCCGGCCGTGGTCGAGGCGATGAGGGAAGCGGGCGTCGACATCTCCGCCGAGACCCCGAAGGTGCTGACCACGCAGGCCGTGCAGGACTCCGACGTCGTGATCACGATGGGCTGCGGAGACGCCTGCCCGTTCTTCCCGGGCAAGCGCTATCTGGACTGGCAGCTGGACGACCCGGCCGGGCAGGGCGTCCACGCGGTCCGCCCGATCCGCGACGAGATCGAAGCCCGCATCCGCGGCCTGATCACCGAACTCGGCGTTCAGGCCTGACCCTGACCATCCGCGGCGTGAAGGCCCCGGTCGTGACGCCGCATCAGAGATCAATGCGTATGAGGTCCTTCACGGTGGACCGGGCCGTGGGCATCGTCGCAGTGGCCGGTGTCGCCGGGACTGGTGTCTCCGGGACCGGTCAGCGTCAGGACGTCCGCCGCCGCATGGTCGACCTGCAGTGTGGTGTGCGTCAGGCCGTAGTCCGCGGCCAGCAGGGACTCCAGGCCGCGGCGGACGGCGTGGCAGTCACCACTCGGTTCGACCAGGACGTGAGCCGACAGGGCCGGCTGACCCGAAGTGATGGTCCAGATGTGCAGGTCGTGCACTTCGGTGACGGCGGGCTGGGCCACGAGCTTGTCGCCGATCTCGTTCGGGTTCATGCCGGCGGGTGCCGCTTCGAGGAAGATCCGCCCGGATGCGCGGACCAGGCCGTAGCCGGCCTTCAGCATGAGGACGACGATCACCAGCGTGGCGATGGCGTCGATGCGGGCATAGCCGGTGAGCAGCACGATCAGTCCGGCCACGGCTGTGCCGATGAAGGCGTAGAGGTCGTTGAGGATGTGCTGGAAGGCGCCTTCGACGTTGAGGGAGGACCGGTTGGCCTTGGACAGGCACCACGCGGCCGCGATGTTCACGACGATCCCGGCCAGTGCGGTGATCAGGACCAGGCCGCCGTGCACCTCGGGAGCGGAGATCAGACGGCGCACGGCCTCGTACGCCAGCCAGGCGGCGAGCAGCAGCAAGGTGATGCCGTTGGCCTGGGCGGACAGGATCTCGGCACGCTTGAGCCCGTAGGTGAAGCCGCCGCGGGCGGGGCGGGCCGCCAGGCGCATGGCCACGAGGGCCAGCACTATGGAGGCGGCGTCGGTGAGCATGTGCGCGGCGTCGGACAGCAGGGCCAGGGAGCCGGCCAGGACGCCTGTGACGACCTCGACCGCCATGAATCCGGCGATGAGGATCAGGGCGATGGCGAGCCAGCGGCGGTCGGCGTCCGCGGCGACGCCGTGGGAGTGGCCTGCGTGGCCGTCCGCTCCGTGGTGATCGTCGTGCTCGTGGTCATGCGTGGCCATGGCCGGACGCCCTCCTGAGATCCGAGTCCGGCTGCGCAGCGAAACACACCTGTGCCCAGCTCGGCAAAGGCTGCATCGGTGACCGTTGTCAACACCGATAAGACGCCGCTGACCTGCGGTGATGCCGGACGGTCGGAGGTGCTGGGACGCATGCCGATCGCGGTGCGGCGCCGCGTTGCTCGAGGGCGCAAAGTGATTTTTGGCTACGTTGCTGAATCCGACGGGACCCTCGCCCGTGCACAGAGGCGCGCACCCCGGCGGCTGGAGGCTCCATGCCGCTGCTGCCCTGGCGCCGGAAGGTCCTTGCCGCCCTGTTGCGCCGCCACCAGGACCATGCGGGCGGCGTGGCCTTGCGGAGCTGGGCCGGGCGGCACCACGCCCCCGGCGCCGCAACGGTACGGCCGGCGCCTGCCACGTGAACTGCCGTGGCTCCGGGGGCCGCAAGTGCCCCGGACCTCCGGAGCCACCGGTTCCGTCATCGCGGAGAGTCCTTGTTCGACTACTATGGGTGACATGCGGTGTCGCGCGGCAGTCCAGCGGAACTCCCCCGGCAGGGTTCTCGTCCTGCTGGCGATGCTGCTCCTGACGGTCCTTCACCAGCTCGCGTGCGCGCACGGCCCGAACCACACCGGTGGCGACACCATCATCGCTGTGGCCGCCGGCGAGGCGCTTTGTCAGCCCTCAGGTCAGGCCTCGGAGGAACCTGGCCTGACCAGCGCGGACGGCCCGGGCGACGGCCACCACGCGCTGTGCGGCGTGGCGGTGGACCGCACTGCCGATCCCCGCCCGCGCCTGGCGCAGGCTTCTCAGACATCCGTGCTCGACGTGACGGGTTTTGGCATGCCCGCGTCCGCACCGTGGTCCGGGGGCGCCGCGGGCCGCTGTGCACCACCCTCCGTCCCGAAGCAGGACACCCTGACATTGCTGTGCGTGTCACGGACCTGACCGTGCCCGACGGCCGCTCGGTGCGCCTCGCGCGCCGGGCCGCCGTTCCTGCCCGCGCGTCAGATTCCTTACGACACAGCGGCGGCGCGGCATGCGCCGGCCGCAGGAGACCCACGCATGAGCACAGTGCCTTCCCCGATCACGCCCTTCTCCCCGGCCGAACTGCTGGCCGCCACCGCGCCGCCGCGGCGCACACCGGCGGGGCTGGTGGGCAACACCCCCGTCCTGTGGGTGGGCTCGCCCTTCGTTCCCGGCAGCCGCGGCTTCTGGGCCAAGCTGGAGGGATTCAACCCCGGGGGCATCAAGGACCGTCCGGCCCTGTTCATGGTCGAGGCCGCCCGGGCCCGGGGCGAACTCCTCCCCGGTGCCCGGATCGTCGAGTCCACCAGCGGCACCCTCGGGCTCGGGCTCACCCTGGCCGCGGCCGTCCACGGCCACCAGGTCACGCTGGTCACCGACCCCGGCATGGAGCCGCCTATGGTCGGTCTGCTCACCGCCTACGGTGCCACCGTCGACATCGTCCGGCAGACCCATCCGACCGGTGGCTGGCAGCAGGCCCGCCGTGAACGGGTGAGGGAGATCCTGGCGGCCGATCCCACGGCCTGGTGTCCGGACCAGTACAGCAACCCCGACAACGTGGCCGCCTACGCCGTCCTCGCGCACGAACTGGTCGCGCAGCTCGGCCGCATCGACGTCCTGGTCGCCAGTGTCGGCACCGGGAGCCACTCGGCCGGCGTCGCCGGGTCCCTGCGGACGTTCTTCCCCGACCTGCGGCTGGTCGGCGTGGACACCACCGGCTCCACCATCTTCGGCCAGCCGCCCGCCACCCGCCTGATGCGCGGACTGGGCAGCAGCATCCATCCCCGCAACGTGGACTATCCCGCCTTCGACGAGGTCCACTGGGTCGCGGCCGCCGAAGCGGTGTGGGCCTGCCGCCGCCTGGCCCGCGACCACTACGCCACCGGCGGATGGAGCGTCGGCGCGGTCGCCCTGGTCTCCCGGTGGCTGGCCCGTACGCTGCCCGCCGAGACACGCATCGTGACGATCTTCCCGGACGGACCGCAACGCTACATTGGCACCGTCTTCGACGACGCCTACTGCCGGAGTTACGGTCTGCTCCACCACGAACCCGCCGACCACCCGCAGGAGATCACGCACCCCGGCGAGGCGGCGGTCGACCGCTGGACCCGGTGCACCACCGTCCGCGATCCGCTCGCCGACTCCGCGGGTGGCGACGACAGCCCGCTCGCCGTCGTCCGGGACGCGCAGTGACGGGGCTGTGGGGGCAGGTCCGCTCCTTCGACCGCGCCGCGCAATTGCTGATGGCCAACCAGTTCGCCATCAACCTCGGCTTCTACATGCTGATGCCCTACCTCGCCGACCATCTGGCCGGCGGCCTCGGCCTGGCCGCGTGGGCCGTCGGCCTCGTGCTGGGCGTGCGGAACTTCTCCCAGCAGGGCATGTTCGTCCTGGGCGGCACCATCGCCGACCGCTTCGGCTACAAGACCCCGATTGTGATCGGCTGCGCCCTGCGGACCGTGGGATTCGGGGTGCTCGGACTGGTCGACTCCCTGCCCGCGCTCATCGCCGCCTCGGCGGCGACCGGCTTCGCCGGGGCGTTGTTCAACCCGGCCGTCCGTGCGTACCTCGCGGTCGAGACCGGCGACCGGCGTGTGGAGGGCTTCGCCCTGTTCAACGTCTTCTACCAGGCCGGTGTCCTCATCGGGCCGATCGTGGGCCTTCTCCTGCTGGCCTGGGACTTCCGCGCGGTGTGCACGGTCGCCGCCGCCGTCTTCGCGGCACTGACCGTCCTGCAGTGGAAGGCCCTGCCCGACCGGCACGCCGGCACAACCGGAAAGTCGGGCCCGGCGGTGGGGATGACGGGCTCCTGGCGGCAGGTACTGGGCAACCGGCCGTTCATGCTGTTCTCCCTGGCCATGATCGGCTCGTATGTGCTGTCCTTCCAGGTCTACCTCGCGCTGCCCCTCCAGGCCCACCAACTCCTCGGAGACGGCGGCCAGGCGGTCACCAGCGGCCTGTTCATCGTCTCCGCGGTCGTCGCCGTACTCGGCCAGCTCCGCATCACCGCCTGGATCCGCCGGCGGTGGACGGGCCCCCAGGCGATCGTCGGCGGAATCACGGTCATGGGCCTGGCCTTCGCACCGCTGGCCGCTACCCCGGCCGCATCGGCGGGACCGATCGGCACGGTCGTGTCGGTGGCCCTTCTCGTGGCGGCCGTGGTGCTGCTGGCGGTGGGCACCGCCGTGGTCTACCCCTTCGAGATGGACACCATCGTCACCCTGTCCGGTGAGCGCCTGGTCGCCACCCACTACGGCTGGTACAACACCCTCTCCGGCCTCGGCATCACCCTGGGCAATCTCGCCACGGGAGCCCTGTGGGACGTGGCCGCCCGCCACCACGCCGCGTGGCTGCCCTGGCTGGCCCTGACCGCCACCGGCCTCGTGTGCGCGGCCTGCGTACACCTGCTGTCCCGCACCGGCGGGCTGCGCATCGCCACAACCGAACCAGTACCCGCCTGATCCGTTGACGGTGCCGGCCCGCTCCCGGGCGGGCCGGCACCGATCTCCTACCGCCCTCTCGTGTCCGGGACCGCCGGGCCGCTGGAGAGGGGAGGCCGCGAACTCCTTCGGGCATCACCTTGTCGCCGAGGCGGAAGTCCCTCCCGGTTTTGTGAAGGTGCCGAACTATTTTCGGGACATCAAATCCCGGTAATGAGATGGTCTCGATCCCTATTTTGCCGCGCGGGTCTTTCCGTGAGTGAAAGCGTGGGCATGTGATCGATTTTTGCGAACTTGCCATTGTTTTACTCTCGCCCAACTTCCCGACCAGAGAACGGCGTTGAATGACACATCATGCCTGCCGTGCCGGGCTCGGCGGCTGGGCGGAGGAATTCGCTTGACGTGCCGAAAGGCGCGTCGCACAGTTGATTTGCTCAGCGAAGACTGGCTTCCGTGATACGGAAGAGTAAAAGGACGGCGGAGTCGTGATCCCAACAGAGCCGTGCGTATGCCGAGGACACCACCGAGTCGGTGTCGGTTTTCATATGGTCTCGCTGTCCCCCCGGGGCACAGGACATGCGACCCTCACCGGGTTCACGGGACGTAGTGAGCCGCGACGTGGCCCCGGGCTCCCCGCCAGGGCCGCCTCCCCGTCCGGACGGTCGGCGGCCTGACCTTCGGCCAGGAGACCGTTCACCGGCATCGCGGTGTATTCGGCGGACGCGTCGAGTTTCCACCCGTCCTGTCCGGCGGTGATGCCACGAAACTCTGCGCGCCGGCTCGGTGCAGCCCTTCCACGAACATCCGAACAATCGCGGTTCGCCATGTACTTCTACTCGCTTACCCCTGTCGCAGAACATCCGGCAGGTCGTGGAGCCCGCTTGCTCCAAGCCTCCTGCCTGGACCGCCGTGTGGGTCGCCGGAGCAGCGGCGCGAGCGCCGGACCCTGGAGGAAACGCGGTCAGGTGCTGCCGCCCCTCCTGCTGATTGTGGCGATCACTTCGGTCGCGTTGCCCGCCTCCTTGGCGGTGCACCTGTCACCGCTGCTGGTGGCGGCCCCCATATGCGCGGGAACCCATGCGCGAGCGCGAGCGCGCTTCACAGCCGCCGTCGCCCTCGTCGCCGTCGCGGGAGTGGTGGTCGTCGACCGGCGCGACGGCCTGCTCCACTCGCCGCTGCTTCCCCTTCACATCGCGGCAACACTGGCTGTCTCGGCCTTCGTTCTCGCGTACGGGGCTCTGCGCGACCGCGACCTGAGAGATCTGGCCCAGGTACGGGCGGTCTCGGAGGCGGCCCAGCGGGTACTGCTCCGGCCGATCCCGCAGGAGATGGGTCCCTTCCGTGTCGCGTCGACTTACCGCACCGCGACGGCACACGCCCTGGTCGGAGGCGGGCTGTACGCCGCCTCCCGTAAGGACGACATCACCCGCATTCTCATCGGCGATGTTCGCGGTAAAGGCCTTCCCGCCATCGAGGACGCTTCGGCTGTCCTCGATGCGTTCCGTGAAGCGACCCACCAGCACCGCACACTTCCGGAGCTGGCGGCCGCGCTCGAACGCAGCGTCCGCTGGCACATGGGCGAGCTGGCGGACGGCGGTGCTCCCCACAGCAGTGAGCGATTCATCACGGCCCTGCTCATCGAACTCGCCGATGGGGAGCGGACCGTCAGGACGGTCAGCTGCGGCCATCCGGCACCACTCCTGCGACACCGCGGTCAGGTGACGCCGTTGCGCACGGCCCGCCCGGCCCCGCCGCTCGGACTCGCGGGTGACACTCCCTGCGCGTTCCATCCCGACGTCACCGACTTCGACTGCGGCGACACTCTCCTGCTGTACACCGGTGGCCTTCCCAAGGCCCGCAATGCCGCCGGAGACTTCTTCCCCGTCCTCGACCGCGCCACCACATGGACGTGGGGTTCCCCCGGCGCGCTCCTGCAGCACATCAGTACCGACGTGGACCGCTATGCGGGACGGCAACTCCGGGGCGACCTCGCCCTCATCGCCGTCCGTCGCCCACGGCCTGAGCTTGTGCGTCACACCTGACGCGGGCCGGCCGCAAGGGCCGTACGAATGACGCAAGCCTTCGGACCAGGCTCCCGTTGGCTTTGTTCGCGACGATGAACAGCACTTGTTCACCGCGAACGAGCCCTGCCGCCTCACAGGCCGAAGGCGCCGCCTTCGATGAGGATGAGCAGGCCGATGGCGATGAGGACCAGAGGCAGCAGGATGTGCCCCCAGCGGGCGAGGGCCTTGGCGATGACGGGGCGAGTGGCGAAGAACCGTCCAGCGAAGCACCACACCGCCACCAGGACGAGGAACACCACGGCGTAGACGGCCATCCCGCCGGTGCCGGCGGTCGCGAGGACGGGGACGTAGACGCCGATGTTGTCGCCGCCGTTGGCGAAGGTGACCGCGGCGACCTCCAGCGGGCCGGGGCCGCCTTCCTTGGCCTGTGCTTCGCTTTCGTCCGTGCCGCCGTCCCGGTGGTCCTTCCACGACTGCCAAGCGGCCTTGAGACCGAGTGCGAGGGGCAGCAGGCCGAGGTAGGGGATGGCCGACCCGGGCAGGAAGGTGGCGCCGAACGCGGCAGCCACGGCCACGGCGAGGATCGCGGCGAAGCCCAGGTACTGGCCGAGCACGATGCGTCGGGTGGAGCCCGGGTACCCGGCTCCCTGGGCGAAGAACAGCGCCAGGATCAGGATGTCGTCGATGTTCGTGACGGCGAACAGCCCGGCGGCCTGCCCGATGATGCCCAGGTCCACGAGTGGATGCCCTCTCCTTCGGTACGGATGAACCCGGTGACGCTACCGGGCGCCCGCACCACCCCTCGCACGGGGCCGAAACCCAGTGCTGTCGCTCCTCGTGGACATCGAACACGACGCCGTCGAGGCGATGCGTCTCCTGCGGACGGTGTCAGTCCTCGCAGCCGCAGCTGTCGGAACAGCAGCCCCCCGCATTTCCCGGTGCCGCCCCTATAGGGATGAGGTCGCGGCCGGGCGGGAGGAGCCGCAGAGGGAGGGCGGCGGGTGCGACGGGGACGGTGGTGGCGGCGGCATGTCGTGCGACGGCCGCGCGCAGGGGCGCGTGCGCGGGCAGGTTCTTCCTGCGTCCGGCGCGGATGCCGTTGCCGATGACGAGGACTTCGGCGAGTTCGTGGCCGGCGACCACGGCGGCGAGCCCCAGTACACCGGTGCCGGCCAGCGGGACGAGGGCCAGCAGGATGCCGCCGGACAGCAGCAGGTTCTGGGTGAACACGCGGTGGGCCGCTCGCGCGTGGGCGAACGCGTCCGGCAGGCGCCGCAGGTCCTCGCCCATCAGGGCGGTATCAGCGGCCTCGATGGCCACGTCGCTCCCCATCGCTCCCATGGCGATGCCGGCATCGGCCGTGGCCAGTGCGGGCGCGTCGTTGATGCCGTCACCGACCATCGCGACCGGCCCCAGGGCCTGGAGCTCGGTGACGATACGGGCCTTGTCCTGCGGGAGGAGTTCTGCGCGTACGTCGTCGATGCCGGCCGCGGCGCCGATGGCGGCGGCGGTGCGGGCATTGTCGCCCGTGAGCATGACCACCTTGACGCCCTGCGCGCGTAGTGCCTTGACGGCCTCCGCCGCCTCGGGGCGGATCTCGTCGCGGACGGCGACCGCTCCCAGGAGCTTTCCGTCGCGTTCGACGAGGACGACGGTGGCTCCCTCGTCCTGAAGCCGCTGGACGTCGGGGGTCAGGGCGCCGGGGTCGACGAAACCGGGCTTGCCCAGACGGGCGTTGCGTCCGTCCACCATGCCTGTCAGACCGTTTCCCGGCACGGCCGCCACGTCTGTCCCGGGGGTCAGGGCCCGGTCGCCGGCTGCGGTGAGGACGGCTGCGGCGAGCGGGTGCTCGCTGCGGGCCTCCAGCGCGGCTGCCACGTCAAGGACGTGGGACCGGTCTGTGTCGTGCGTGGTGACGACGTCGATGACGACAGGTTCGTTGCGGGTGAGAGTGCCGGTCTTGTCGAGCGCGACCACCTTGACCTTTCCCAAAGCCTCGACGGCGGCACCCCCCTTGACCAGGATGCCTGCCTTGGACGCCGCGCCTATGGCCGCGACGACGGCCACGGGAACCGACAGGGCGAACGCGCACGGGGCGGCGGCGACGAGGACGACCAGGGACCGCCCGATCCACACCCCGGGGTCACCGAAGAGACTGCCCAGCCCCGCGACCAGCGCCGCGAGCACCAGCACGCCCGGCACAAGCGGCCTGGCGAACCCCTCGGCAAGTCGCTGGCTGGAGCCCTTGCGGTCCTGGGCCTCATGGACGATGTGCACGAGGCGCGCGAGCGAGTTGTCCTCGGCGGTCGCGGTGACGGTGATCTCCAGGGCTCCCGCACCGTTCACGCAACCGGCGAACACCTCGGCGCCCGGGCCCACCTCGACCGGCACGGACTCACCGGTCACCACCGAGGTGTCCAGCGCACTGCGCCCGGAGGACACGACGCCGTCGGTGGCGATCCGCTCACCGGGCTTGACGAGCAGGGTGTCGCCGACCCGCAGGTCGGACGGGGGAACCTCCGTCGTGACGCCGTGCCTGCGCATCACAGCAGTGGCCGGTACGAGGTCGAGCAGGGCGCGCAGTCCGTGCTGGGTGCGGGCGACGGCGTATCCCTCGAGGCCCTCGGCCACGGAGAACAGGAAGGCCAAGGTGGCCGCCTCCCCGTATTCGCCCGACACCACGGCGCCGACGGCGGCGATGGTCATCAGCAGGCCGACGCCGAGCACTCCGCGTACCAGCCCACGCAAGGTGCCGGGGACGAAGGTCGCCGCACCGACGACAAGGGCCGCCAGTTCGAGCGCCGTGTCCCAGGGTCCGGGAAGGAACAGCGCGGACAGCAGGAGGACGCCTGCCGCTGCGGCCGCTTGGAATTCGCGGACCTGCCGGACGGCGGCGGGGGCAGCCGCCGACTCCGCGGCGGAGGGAGTCCGTGTCGAAGTGTCGGTACCGCAGCACGCGTCAGCCATGCTTCCCTTCCTCAGGGTCGAGGGTCGCGGTGTTCTCGACATCGAGGCTGTCGTAGTCCTCGGGCGCGCACGCCGGCTCGACGGATTTCCCGGTGTCCACCAGCAGGACGAGCGCGGCCAGGTCGGCAAGGGCGTGGGCGAGTTTGGGATCGGCCAGCTCGTAGCGCACCCGGCGGCCGACCGCGACGGTCTTCACCAGTCCGCAGCCCCGCAAGCAGGACAGATGGTTCGACACGTTCCCTCGGGTCATGCCGAGCGACTCGGCGAGATCCGAAGGGTAGGCAGGGGCCTCGAGCAAGGCCAGCAGCAACCGCCGACGATTCTCATCGGCGAGTGCTGTACCGACACGGGCAAGCGCAGCCGCGTTCACGGCGACTGCTGGGGTTCTCGACTGGCTTGTCTGCACCACTCGACGGTACAGCCAATCCTGAATTAAGCACAGGGTGAATCAATGAGTACTCGGTCTCGCGGTGTGAGACCGCTGTGGGCCGTTCTGACAGGCCCGAAGCTGCAGGCCGGCCCAACTCGGCGTGAAGGACCCCCGTGCCACGGCACGACACGGTCACACACCGCCCGAAGCCGCCCACCCGTCACGGCAGGGACCGTTGCAGCACCAGGCCACGTCGACGAAGTCCGAAGCAGCAGGCCATTGCCGCACTGTCAGATCGGATTCCGCCCGTACCCACCCTCTCCCGACCATGTGCGAGAGGTGCGACGCCACAAGCGTCAGCGGTCGCACCTCTCCCACCTGTGCGACAGCGTTCCCGTCAGTCGCGCCACTCTTGCCTGCCCACGGCGCTGAGCCCTTGTTCCGAGCCGCTCGGACGGACGCGGTCTGCCTGTGCTCAGCGGTGATACCCCCCGTCGGTGGTATCACCCCCGAGATCGAGTCGTTCAGCCGCTAGAGGTTCTGTCTCATCGGGGCAGGACTCCGTTGAGGATGAGGTCGACGGTTCCGGTCATCTCCGCGGTGAGGTCGAAGGGTGCCGGCTCTTCGGCGGCCCATGCGGTGAGGATGACGTAGTACGACGAGGACAGGAGCAGCCCGACCCGGTCCGCGTTGACGGCCGGGTCGATCTCGCCTTTCTGTTGTGCCCCGCTGATGATGCCGGCGAACTCGACGGCGAGCGGCGACCGCTGCCAGATGTTCGTCGAGTGCACCGACCCGAGGATCACGGCCACGCTCTCCGGCCGGGACGCGTCGCTGAGCCGGCCCATCTCGGTGAAGTACCGCACCAGGATCTCCCGGGCGGACGAGTCCGGGCCTGCGGCGTAGGCGGCTTCGATGGCCTTCTCGCGGCGGCGGACGGCCCATTCCTGCAGGAAGGCGACCTTGCGGGGGAAGTGGTTGAAGACCGTGGTCCGGGCGACGTCCGCCCGCTCGGCGATGTCCTCCATCGTCGTTCCCTCATACGTCTTCTCGACGAACAGCGCCAGGGCGACGTCGTACAACTCGGCGCGGCGCCGCTCCCGTTGACGCGCGCGGCGGTCCTGCGGAGGCGATTCGGGGGCTGCTGAAGTTCCGTTCTTCATGATCGATATCTACTCTCTTCCCACTTGACAAGTGTACTCCAGTCCGTAACTGTACTCGAGTACAGACTTGAACCCGGAAGCAATGTTGGACCGGGAGGCAATCTTGTATCCGGATTCATCTCAATGCGCCAGGAGACGACTATGATCATGTCCCTCGACCAGCAGACCCACTACCTGACCGTCGACGGCGGTCGCATCGCGTACGAGGTGGCCGGTGACGGTCCGCTGGTGGTGCTCGCCCACGGCATGGGGCAGAGCCGCGCCGCCTACCGGTTCGTCGCGCCGCAGCTGGTCGCGGCCGGATACCGGGTCGCCGCGGTGGACCTGCGCGGCTGCGGCGAGTCGGCCGCGGCGTGGCCGTCGTACTCCCGTACCGACATCGCCGGCGACCTGCTCGCCCTGATCCGTCACCTCGGCGGCCCGGCGGTGCTGATCGGTCACTCCATCGCCGGGGGCGCCGCCACCATCGCTGCCGCTCAGGAGCCCGGCCTGATCACCGCAGTCGTCGAGATCGCGCCGTTCACCCGCGCCCAAGCCATGAAGCTCGGCGACCTCGGCAACAGGTCGTACCGCCGGGGCGCCTACCGGATGGCCGGCGCGATGCTGGGCAGCGTGACGCAGTGGCTCGGCTACCTCGACCACGCCTACCCGGACCGCAAGCCCGCCGACTGGACCGACCGGCAGGCCCGCATCGCGGCCGAACTGCGAGAGCCCGGCCGGATGAAGGCACTCCAGTCGATGCTCAAGACCTCACCGGCCGACGCCGGGGCGAAGCTCGCCGATGTGCGCTGCCCGGTGCTGATCGTCGAAGGCTCCCTCGACCCCGACTGGACCGACCCGCGGGCCGAGGGCGAGGCCATCGTCGCGGCGCTGCCCGCCGGGATCGGCCGGCTCGCGATGGTCGACGGCGCCGGTCACTACCCGCACGACCAGTTTCCCGAGCAGACCGCGGCTCTGATCACCTCGTTCCTGCAGGAGAACACCCGTGCCTGAGCTCACTGACGTCCCGGCCGCAACCACCGTGGACAACCCGCACGGGCCGAACGCCGATGACCGGGACTTCCATGGCGTGGTCACCGGCCGGCCCGCGGTCTGGCTGCGCGTCGAAGGTCTTGCCGTGGCCATCGCCGCACTGGTGCTCTTCGCCACGACCGACGAAGCATGGTGGCTGGTTCCCGCACTGTTCCTCGTGCCGGACCTGTCCTGGTTCGCCTACCTCGCCGGCCCGAAAGTCGGCGCCTGGGTCTACAACCTCATGCACACCGCGCCGCTGCCTCTCGCCCTGATCGTCGCGGGCACCACGTGGGAACAGAACTCACTGATCGTGGCCGGTGCCATCGGCCTCTTCCATCTCGGCTTCGACCGCGTCCTCAAGTACGGGGTCAAGTACGACCACAGTTTCATCGTCACCCACCTCGGCATCCACGGCCCCGACAAGCACCGGTAGACCAGGGCCGACCGCGCACCGGCGGGCGACAGACGTCAACGGAGTCCAGAACTGCCCCCCTGCGGAACCGCAGGGGGGCAGTTCTGGGAGCGGCTTCCGTGTACCTCTCGCCCGTACCGGCCTGGCGACGACGGGCCATCCGCGCATCGGTGGACTCTCCGGGTCTGTCCGGGCGGAGACCGAGAACGAGTGCCTCGTCTGTGGGGAGTCGGTGCACGCCGCGGACCTGCTCAGCGTGTGACGGTGAAGTACTGCCAGGCGCCCCAAGTGTCGAGGTTTCCGGTGTCCTTGCTGCTGTGGACATATTCGGCCCGCATCCGGAACCTGCTGTTGACCGCCTTGGTCAGGCCCAGCGTCGCGGAGGCGCCGCTCTTTGTGCTGAGCGTGTGGCATGTGGTGGTGCTCTGGGTGTGCCAGGCCCCTCCGTAGTACCGCTGGGTCTGGAATCGCACGCACTGGCCGGCCTTGCCGGGGGTGACCGTGACGTTCAGCTGTGCCTTGGCGGTGTGGTGGTACAGGCGGTACGTGATGCTGCCGCTGTGGGTGTTCCCGTAGGAGCCGCTCAGGGAATCGGACACCTTCGCGTGGACCGACGCGGTCCGGGTCGCCTTGGCCGGGGCGTAGCGGTAGTCACCGGCAAAGGACGCCGTGAAGGTGGTCTTTCGGATGATCTTGTAGCCGGCGGCCAGGTTGCCGTGGCTGTCCACCGTGCCGGTTTTGATGAGCGTCCTCTTGCCGCCGTAGGGCTGGGCGTAGAGGGCAACGATGCGGCCGTTGTAGGTCGTGCCCAGGTGGGATGTGATCTTCGCGGTCGCCCCGTAGGCGTACAACGAGGCGTTGGCCGTGACGGTGAGCGCGGTGGCGGCGCGTGAGACCTGGACGCTGGTGGAGGCGGTCGACGCCTGGTGAGTGGCGTCACCCGGGTAGGTCACGGTGTAGGTGTTGATGCCTCCGACCTGCGGGACGTCGGCGATGCCGAAGGTGCCGTCCGCGGAGAGCGGTACATCGGGCAGCGCCGTGCCGCTGGGGTGGGCCTGATCGCTCTTGGTGACGTGAACGATCTCGCCGGCCGGGTAGGGGCTCGCCGACAGCTGTCCGGTGATGAGCAGTCGGGTTCCTCGGCCGCTTTTCGCCGGGCCGGTCAGGCCGAGGGTGGTGGGGCTCGCCGGCGGGAGCTGCCACGGCACCGAGAACTCGTAGCCACCCGCCGGCGAACGGTTCCCGGCCTTGTCGACCGCGATGACGCCGAGGCTGTAGGCGCCCCAGCCCAGTGCCACCGTCAGGCTGCCGTTGCCTTCGGCGTCGACCGGGACACTGTGGGCGCCGATGCCGGGCTCGCTGCCGAAGGCGTACTCGAAGTGGTCCAGGCCGCTCGCCCGGCAGTCCGGAGTGCCTGCCTCGGCGCATCCGGTGGGCAAGGGGTCGGCAGGTGCGCTGAAGAAGAACGTCGTGGGCTGCCCGTCGGCCTTCGTGGGCGTTCCGGGGCTCCCCACAGGCGGGAAGTCGGGGTTGGTGACCACCGGGGTGAGGGGCATGCCCGCGTCCACCCTGAAGTAGCAGGGCTCGGTCGGGTTCGAGTACGCCGTCCCGTCGTACGTCGACGCGTGCCAGCCGTACGTGTGCCCGTCCGCCAACGGCAGGGGTACGTACACGGATTGGGAGAGGATCGGCAGCGCGGCGACGGATCCGTCGGCCGCCTGTGATCCGTCCGCGTCCCAGGCGTGGACAACTCCCTGGTAGGACACCCCGTTCATAGTGGGCCGCGGTATGCCGATGGTGACGCTCATGCCCTGGGGGAGGGTGGGAGTGCCCTTCCAGACGGGGTTGTCGTCGCTGCCGCAGACAGTGCCGGACGGCACCGTGGGCATCGGCAGTCCCGCATCGATCGGGGTTTCGTCGGCGGCCGCTGCCGTCGGAAGCGCTGCCACGAACGCGCCGGCCATCACGAGCGCGAGCCAGCCGCGCCGGTGCGCGGTTCGATTCACGGATGTCATCCCCTCCGGGCGTCGCCGCCCGTACGACAGTGTCGAGTCCCCGCGAACAGGGAACGGTGCCGAGGGAATCGGCGGAGGGCACGACGAATACCGCAGCGGTATGCGTCTCCCCACGCACGCCTTTTTGCCGTTCCCGCGGCCGCGGTACTGGACCGCGAGGACCGGACGCTAACACCGCGTCGGATGCACTCGACGTTCCTTGATCAACTGTTTACTGCGTGCACAGACGGATGAAGCGGGTCTCCCCGGTGGCGCGAGCCGGTCTCGTTGCGTCCCTCGCATCGGTGGGCTCCCTCGCGTGGGCGATCACGATGTGATGCCCGCCACAGGAGGCCCTTCCGCGGCGGCGGTTCGTGCACCTGACGGGTCGTTCCCCGCGCGGGGCCGCCGGGCCGCCCGGGCCGCGGTCACGTGACGCACGCCACGCGGGTGGTGGCGCGGGAAGTGCGGGCCGCCGACAACCTCGTCGGGGGCCGGACGTCTGGCAAGTCGGGAGCGACAGCAGAGCCTCCCGAACCGACGACCGAGGAACGCGATGCCCCTCACCCGATCCCGCCCCGCCGGCAGGGCCTGCGGCCATGTCGCCGTACTGGCCGCCGTCACGCTGGCCGCGCTGGCCGGCCTCACCGCCTGCGGCGGCACGGCGGATCCGTCCGCCGAACGCCAGGTGGCCTCCCTGCCCGCGTCCGACGCCCCCGCGCCCCCCGCCGGCGACGCCGACGGCACCGGCACCGGCACGGAGACCCAGGCCGGCACCGGCGACGCCGGGCCTCCGCAGATGCGGCTGGACGACACCGACGAGCGCCGCAACCGTCTCATCCGGGCCTGGGACGACTGCCTCGTCGCCCACGGCGCCCAGACCGGCGGCCCGGGACCCGCCGGCCCCGTACGGGAAGGGCAGCCCCTGAACCTCGTCGAGCCGATCCCGGACAGCGCGAAAAGACCCTGCGCCGGCAAACTGCCGCTCGGCCCCAAGGAGGAGAACCCCGCGCTCAACCCCCACTACCGGGAGAACGCCCAGGCACGCGTGCAGTGCCTGCGTGCCAAGGGGGTCATGGTGCACCTCGTGAAGGACACCAGCGTCTACCCGAACGGCCTGGGCTACACGTACGACGACGACTACGTCGAGAACGACCCCGTGGGCGAGTCCGCGATCGAGCACGCGTGTGAACTGGAAGCCTTCAGTGGCAAGAAGTGACGTCGCGCGCGGTGCGCGAAGGCGGCCCGGCCGCCGCAGGACGGTGGCCGTGGTCTCGGCCCTGGTCGCCGCGGCCGGGCTGGCCGCCGGCGGATACGCCGTCACCTCCGGGACGCACGCACGCGGCGACTCCCCGGCGCGGGCGGCCTCCGCCGCCACCGCCACGGTGGTCAGGACCGACCTGTCCGACAGCAGGACGCACCGCGGTGTCCTCGGCTTCGGATCCGGCATCACCGTCAAGGGCGCCGGCAGCGGCACGGTCACCGAGCTCCCCTCCACGGGATCCACGGTCAAGCGCGGCCGGCAGCTGTACGCGGTCGACGACCGGCCGGTGATGGTCTTCTACGGCAGCACGCCGCTGTTCCGCACCCTGGACAAGCCGACGCTGCGGGGCCGGGACGTGACCGTCGTCGCCGACAACATGGAGGCCCTCGGCTACGACATCGGTCCCCGGACGAACTCCACCGCCTCGGGGCCCTACACGGGCGGCAGCCTCGTGGACCGCACCGGCGACGTCTGGACCCCCACGCTGGCGGCCGCGGTCAAGCGGTGGCAGAAGCGGGTCGGCATGACCCCGACCGGGCGGCTGGAGGTGGGGCAGATCGTGGTGCTGCCCGGGCCGGTCCGGGTGGGGGCGGTGACGGCCCAGCTCGGGGATCCCGTCGCCGGTCCACTGATGACGGTCACCCGTACCACCAAGGCCGTCAGCGTGCCGGTCCCGGCGACCGACACCGACGGCATCACCAAGGGCGCGCATGTGACCATCACGCTCCCGGACTCCCACGAGATCCCGGGAACCGTCACCGCGATCAGCCAGTCCGTGCAGGGAGGCGGCGACTCGCCCGTGGGCGAGAACACCCCGCCCACCCTGGACGTCACCGTCGCTCCCTCGGTCCTGCCGAAGTACGACACAGCGAACGTGGAGGTCCGGTTCACCTCCGTGGCCCGCAAGCACGTCCTGGCCGTTCCCGTCGGCGCGTTGGTCGCCCTCAGCGGGGGCGGCTACGCCGTGCAGCGGACCGACGGCGGCTACCTCGCGGTGACCACGGGGCTCTACGCGAGCGGCATGGTGGAGATCAGCGGGAACGGCCTGACCGAGGGGCTGCGGGTGGTGACAGCCTCATGAGCCGGGGCCGCCGCCGGGCCGGACACGCGGTCCCCGGCACCGGTACCGACCTCGCGCGGCCGGCCGCGGCGCTCCCCCCTTCGGACCGCACCGTGCTGAGGGTCGACGGCGCGAGCAAGGTCTACGCCGGCGGGGTCCGCGCCCTGGACGACGTCTCGCTGACCATCGACCGGGGTGAACTGCTCGCCATCGTCGGCCCGTCGGGCTCGGGGAAGTCCACCCTGCTCAATCTCATGGGCACGCTCGACCTGCCCAGCAGCGGCACGGTGGAGATCGCGGGCCGGAACGCGGCCGAACTCCGCGACCGGCAGCTGTCGGTGCTGCGGGGACGGTGGCTGGGCTTCGTCTTCCAGCAGTTCCACCTCACCGACGGGCTCTCGGCGGCCGAGAACGTCGCCACCGGTCTGCTCTACGCCGGCGTGGCCCGGCGCCGGCGCAGGCCGCTCGCCGTCGAAGCACTCGGCCGGGTCGGGCTGTCGCACCGGGTGGACCATCTGCCGCACCAGCTCAGCGGGGGCGAGAAGCAGCGGGTGGCCATCGCCCGCGCCCTGGTCAACACGCCGGCGCTGGTGCTGGCCGACGAACCCACCGGCGCGCTCGACACCGCCAACGGGCAGGCGGTCCTGGACCTGCTGGTCAGACTCAACGACGAAGGCACCACCATCACCGTCATCACCCACGACCGCGACATCGCCGCCCGGCTGCCGCGGCGGGTGGAGATCCGCGACGGCCGCATCGTCCGCGACACCCGTGCGGAAGGAACCCCATGACCAGCCCACCGGAGGACCGGTACATCCGCGCGGTGCGACTGCCGCCCGGCGACTTCCTGCGCCTGGGGTTCCTGGGCATCCGCATCCGTGTCATGCGGGCGGCGCTGTCCGCGCTGGGCATCTCCATCGGCATCGCCACCGTGATCGTCGTGACGGGCATCCCGGCGTCGAGCCAGCGGCACCTGCTCGACGAGCTCAACGCTCTCGGGCCCAACCTCCTCCAGGCGCAGGCCGTTCCCCAGCCGGGGGAGGAGTCGGCGCCGCTGCCCGAGGAGGCGGTGGCGATGGCCCGCCGGGTCGGCCCCGTGACGTCGGTCAGCGAGGTGGCCAACACCCATGCGCAGGTGCGGCGTTCGGACCGGGCCCCCTCGGACGCGGGCATCGGCATCACGGTACTGGCGAGCCACGAGGACCTGTTGCGGACGATCCACGCCACGGTCCGCTCCGGACGGTTCCTCAGCCGGGACTCCGACCGCTTCCCCACCGCCGTCCTGGGCGACCAGGCCGCGGCGTGGCTCGGCATCACCCGTCTGGAACCCCGCGGGCCCGTCCCGCTGGTCTTCGTCGGCGGGCAGTCGTTCACGGTGACCGGCATCCTCGCCCCGATGCCGCTCACCCCGGAGCTCGACCAGTCCGTGCTGGTCGGATGGGGGGCGGCCCGCACGTACCTGGGCTTCGACAACCACCCCACCGTGGTCTACGTGGAGGCGAGGGACGACGCGGTGGAGGCCGTACGCGCCGTGCTGCCCGCCACCCTCGACCCGCAGACGCCGGAACTGGTGCAGGTCAGCCGGCCCTCGGACGTCCTGGCCGCCAAGAAGGCGACCCAGAACACCTTCTCCTCGCTCTTCCTCGGACTGGCGGGGGTGGCCCTGCTGGTCGGCGGCATCGGCGTGGCCAACACGATGTTCATCTCGGTCCTGGAACGCCGCAAGGAGATCGGCCTGCGCCGGGCGCTCGGCGCCAACAAGGGCCAGATCCGGGGCCAGTTCCTCATGGAGGCGGTGATGCTGTCGGCCCTGGGCGGCATCGCGGGCACCGTGCTCGGCGCACTGGCCGCGATCGGCTACAGCCTCCACCAGGGCTGGCCGCCCGTGGTGCCGCTGCCCGTCGTCACGAGCGGCGTCGCGGGCGCCGTGGTCGTGGGCGTGCTCGCGGGCGTCTACCCCTCGGTCCGGGCCTCCCGGCTGCCCCCGACGGAGGCGCTCGCGCTCTGAGGCGCAGGGGGATCGCGGCGCGGGCCCGCACCAGGGGTCGGTTCCCGGTGCGGGCCCGCGCCGCGGCGGTCAGCGCTGGGTGGTCCGTGCGGCCTGCTCGATGATGCGGGTGACGGCGCCGGGCCGGGAGACCGAGACGGCGTGGGAGGCCTTGATCTCGGTGGTGTGCGAGTGGGCGCGCTCGGCCATGAAGCGCTGGGCGGCCGGCGGGATGTTCTTGTCCTCGGTGGTGATCAGGTTCCAGGAGGGGACGGTCTTCCACGCGGCCCAGGTGGCCTTCTCCTCCAGGGCCGAGGCGGCGACGGGGCGCTGGGTGGCGGCCATCAGGTCGGTGACCCGGGTGGGGACGTCGGCGGCGAACTGGTCGTGGAACTTGTCGGCCTTGATGTAGAGGTCGGTACCGGTGCTGCCGTCGGGGAGCGGGAAGGACACGGGGTTCAGGGCGTCGCCGAGGGTGCTGCCCGGGAACTTGTTGGACAGTTCGAGCGCGCTCTCGCCCTTGTCGGGGGCGAAGGCGGCTATGTAGACCAGCGCCTTGACGTTCGGGTCGCCCGCGGCGGCCTCGCTGATCACGGCGCCGCCGTACGAGTGGCCGGCCAGCACGACCGGGCCCTTGACGCTCTTGAGGAAGCCGGCCAGGTACTGCGCGTCGCTGTCCAGGCCGCGCAGCGGGTTGGCGGGTGCCACCACGGGATAGCCGTCGCGCTTCAGGCGCGCGATCACGTCGTTCCAGCTCGACGAGTCCGCGAACGCGCCGTGCACGAGCACCACCGTCGGCTTCTTCTCCTCCGCGCGGTGCTCCGGCGCGGCGTGGGCCTGCGCCGTGACGGCGAGGGAGGCGGCCGCCACTCCCGCGGCGGCGGCCACCGCGGCGGCGGACTTGCGGGTGGGGCGGACGACGGACTTCGCGTTCATGGGGATCTCCTTCGGTGGCAGGGGTGATCGTCACGGGCGTTGCCGTCCGGGGCGACGACAAGAAATCTAGCGCGCGTTTCTCTCGTGCACAAGTTAAATGGGTGCGAGTTTGTCGTGCTCGCTATGATGGTGGACGGAAGGAAGCGGACCGACGAACTCAAGGAAGCTCAGGAAAGGGGACGCCGTCATGAGCGACGACCGCCACGTGCCCGGGGCCGGCCGGCCAGCGCCGCTGCTGGACGAGCACCTCTGCTTCACCCTGTACGCGGCCTCGCGGGCCGTCACCGGTGCCTACCGGCCGCTGCTCGACCCGCTGGGACTGACCTACCCCCAGTACCTCGTCCTGGTCGCCCTCGGGGAGCACGGCACCGCGACCGTCAAGGAACTGGTCGCCGCCCTGCAACTGGACTACGGCACCGTCACCCCGCTGATCAAGCGCCTCGAAGCCAACGGCCTGCTCAAGCGGGAACGCCGGGCCGACGACGAACGCGTGGTCGAGGTCGCGCTCACCCCGCAGGGCGTCACCGTGCACCAGCACATCGCGAGCGTCCCGCCCGCCATCGGGGAGGCCATGGGGCTGACCCCCGAGGAGATCGCCACCACGCAGGAGCTCGTCCGCCGCATCACCGTCAACGTCAACCGCCACAACGCCGGCGTCCAACCGGCGGAGCCCGCCTGACCGTCGGCCCCGGACGGCTCCGTACGACGGCCGTCCTTGTCCCGTCCCCGGTGAAGGGGACGGGACAAGGACGGGCCGCGGACCGTCAGAACATGGAGAGGTACTCCTCCACCGCCTTCACCTTGAAGGGCCCCTTCACGTCGACGAGGCCGCCGGGAACGTCCTTCTCCGGCTTCAGGATGTAGCTCGCGGTGGCGCTCGGCCGCCACGGGTCGGAGAAGTCCAGCGCCGGGCCCATACCGGGGTCGAAGCCGGTCAGCTTGCGGTGGGCGGCGATGATGCCCTCCCGGCTGAGGTCCTTGTCGGCGCAGGCCTCCTTCAGGTCCTGGACGGCGACCGCCATCGTGTTGTGGCCGTTCTCCACGCCCTGGTCCAGCGGCTGGCCGGGGTACTGCTTCCTGTAGTCCGCCACCAGCTTCTCGATCTGGGGCGCGTGGTTGGTCAGCGCGGGGGTCGGGGCGACCAGGTGCAGCATGCTCAGCACCGCCGGGGCTGCGGGGCTCTCGAGCATCTGCGGGTGGAAGCCGGCGGCGCTGGACAGGAACGGCACCACCAGGCCCTGCGCGGCGGCGCTCCCGACCGCCGAGGCGGTCTGCTGGGGGCTCGCGGTGATCAGGACCGCCTTGACGCCGGCGTCGGCGAGGTCGTGCACCTGCGGGCTCAGGTCCTGCTGGTCCTCGGAGAGCTCCCGGGTGACCAGGTTCAGCCGCTTCTCGTGGGCGACGAACTTCGCCCCGCGCAGGGCGTTGTGCCCGTAGTCGCCCTTCAGGTAGAGGTAGCCGACCTTGTCCCCGCGCTTCAGGCCGTACGTGCCGGCCGCCCAGTCCAGGCCGTTGATCATGTCGATGTCGTAGGTGGCGCTGATGGTCTGCAGGGTGGGCTGGCCCAGGAGCGTCGAGGAGTAGCCCAGCGCCATGGTCATGACCTCGTCGGTCCCGATGTCGGCCATCAGGGCGTTGATGATGGACGAGCCGAGCAGGCCGGGCATCGCCGCGATCGACGGCTCCATCTTCATGTACTGGACGACGGCCTTGTCCACGCTGTAGCCGTGGTCGCGGACGATCAGCTTCAGCCTGCGGCCGCACACGCCGCCCGAGGCGTTCACCCCGTCCACGTACAGCCGCTCGGCCTGAAGCACCGAGCGGCCCAGCGGGGCGTACGGGCCGGACAGATCGGTGAGGACGCCCAGCTGGATGGTGCTCGGGGTGATACCGGGACCGATGGCCGTCCCGGTCCTGTCGACCGGACCGTCGTCGGGCTTCGGCGCGGCCTCCAGGGTGCCGCAGCCGGACAGCAGGGTGACGAGGGCGGCCGCGAGGGCAACGGCGGAACCGAGGGGTTTCCGGGTCACGGGGGGTGCTCCTTGAGGGGACGGGCGCCGGCGCCGACGCCGCCGGGAGAGCTCGGGACGAGCCGCTCGACCGGAGCCTCCATGGGAAGAGATCCCGCGGCGGCCGGGCGAGGGGCGGGACCGTTTCTGGTGGCGGTTCCCAACGACGGCGGTGCCCGGCTGTGCGGCGCCACCGCCGGGGGCCGGGGACCGGCGGGTCCCGCGCGGTCGACAGCGTGTTCGGCGACCTGCGGAGATCCCTGGTGACCTGCGGAGATCCCCGTCGGAATGGGTAAGGGTTGCGTCGGTTGCCTACCGGCCCCGGTCGCGCGGCGGGTAGAAACGCGTGACGCCCCCGGACCGCCGCTCCCCGGGCACCGGGAGGAGAACGGATGACCGCCCCTGCGCCGACACGCCCCGCACCCGACGCGGACGGCCTCGAGCACGCCGAACTGCTGCGGTCGGCGGCGCGCGAGGTCCGCAAGCGGGTCGTGCCGCTCGCCGACCGGATCGTCGACCGCATACGCGAACGGCACCCGGCCTACCGGGAGCCGGGGCTCGTGCCGCCCGGGTTCCGGGAGGAGGCGGGAGGCGCCGTCGCCGCGGTGCTGGACGCGCTCGCCGACCCGGCGCACACCATGGTGTCCGCCGAGTACCAGTCCTGGGTGGGCGAGCGCAGGGCCTGGCAGGACTTCCCGCTCCGTTCGATGATCGGCGCCTACCGCACCGGCGGCGACGAGCTGTGGCTGTCCCTGGTGCGCGCCGGTGAGGGCCGCGGGCCGCGCGGAACCCAGCTGATGGCCCGCGCCGCGGCGGAGGTCTGGGACCTGTTCGAACGCGACAGCCGGCTGATGGCGGACGCCCACGGCCGGGCCCGCACCGAGGCGACCCACCACCGGCAGCGCGGACGCCGCGCGCTGGAGGCGCTGCTGGCCGGGCGGGTGGGCCCGCACGACGTCGCGGAAACAGCGCGGGCACTGGACCTCCCGGAGACCGGCCGTTTCGCGGTCGCCGTCGTACGCAACACCTCGCGCCGCCCGCGGCCGGGCCCGGCGCGCAGCGGCACCCCCGCCGGGGTGCGGGTGCGCCGCGCCTTCCCGCTGGGCGGCGAGATGCTCCTGGCCGAACTGGGCGAGCTGCCGGTCGGCGCGTTCGCGTCGGCGCTCGGCGTGCCGGACGGGGCCCGGGCCGGGCTGAGCCCCCAGGTGGCGCGGCTCGCCGACGCCGGGCACGCCCGGGACCTCGCGGAACTCGCCCTGCGCACCTGCACCCGCGACGGCGAGGTGGCGCTCCTCGACCGGCGCTGGCCGGCCGCCCTGCTCGCCCGCCGTCCCGAGGTGGCGGCCGAGGTCGCCTCCGGCGTGCTGGGCGGACTGCACGCGGTCGACCCGGGCGAGCGGACCGTCCTGCTGGAGACGCTGGAGACCTGGCTGGACTCCGACGGCTCCGTCGAGCGGGCCGCGGCCGCCCTCTTCTGCCACCCCAACACCCTGCGGCGGCGGCTGCGGCGGCTCGAGCGGCTCACCGGCCGCTCGCCGTCCCGGCCGCACGACGTCGTGCACCTGGCGCTCGCCCTCGACGCCGAACGCATCGCCCCCGCCGCCGGAGGGACCCCGCGGTGAGCGTCCGCACCGAGGAGGCGGCCGCCGCGCGGGACGAGGCGGCGGCCAGCGCGCTGCTGCGGGCGGCGGCGCTGCGCATGCGGGGACGGGTGGACGAGCTGGCGGCGCGGGTCACGGCACGGCTGCGCACCGAGGTCCCCGGCTTCATGGACCACGCGGGCAACCCCGACTGCTCGCCCGAGGGCTTCGCGACGATCATCCGGATGCACCTGGACCGGCTCGTGGACTCGGGCTGCGACGTCGCCGCCGCCCTGCACATGGGCATGGTGGGACGCCGCCAGGCCGCCCTGGGGATGCCGCCGGAACTGCTGCTGCACGTACTGTCCGTGGGCGGCGCGGTCCTGTGGCAGGAACTCGTGGACACCGTCGCCGCCCACGACCCCGACCGGCTGTCCCTCATGGTCCGCGTCGCCCCGCGGATGTGGGGGTTCAGGGAACGCAACGCCGCGATCCTGGCCGAGGCCTACCGCGAGACGTCCGACGACGGCACGGCCGCGGACGGGCCGCCGGCCGCGACGCTGCTGGCCGCGCTCCTGGAGGGCCGCTCGGACGGGATGGGCGTGCGCGCCGTGGCGCAGGCCCTCGGCGTCCCCGTGGACGGGCGCTTCGCGGTGGCCGCGACCACGGCACGGACCGCCGTCCGTACGGCTGTTCCCGCCGCCGCGTCCGGCACCGGCGGGCGGCTGCTGCGGGTGCCGCGGGAGGGGGCGGGCGAGTACCTCGTCGTGCTGCTGGGGGAGCGGCAGCCGCCGACCGCGTTCACCACGTTCGCCGCGTTCCTGCGGACGGTGCCGGGGCTGCGCGCGGGGGTCGGGCCGGTCGTGACGGGCCTGTCGGAGCTGCACCGCTCCCGGGCGCTGGCCGAACTGGCGCTGCCCGCCTGCACGGCCGACGGGGAGGTGGTGCTCTGGGAGGAGCGCATCCCGGACGCCCTCGTCGCCTCGGACCGGCCGTTCGCCGGTGAGCTGGCCGACCGGGTGCTCGGTCCGCTGCGGGACCTGCCGGACGGCGAACGGGACTGCCTGCTGGGCACGTTCGCGGCGTGGATGGACTGCGGCGGATCGCCGCGCGCCGCCGCGGAGCACATGGACTGCCACCGCAACACCGTCCTCAACCGGCTGCACCGCCTCGAACTGCTCACGGGGCGGCGGCTCACCCACCCCCGGGACCTGGTGGACCTGACGCTGGCCCTGGACGCGCTCCGTACGGACGCCGCCTGAGCGGCCCGGGCGGGTGACAGGTTCTCGCTCCGCTGTGCGGGTACAGCTCGGATGGCCCCGGCGGTGCGGCGGCCGCCCGGGCGGAGCCTGGGCTCCCCGGCCTGGCGCACACCCTGCGCCACTGGGCCCTGGAGGACCCGCAGCGCCACTTCCTCGTGTACGGCACGCCCGTGCCGGGCTACCAGGCGCCCGACGACATCACCGGCATCGCCCGGGAGATCATGGCGACGCTGCTCGACGCCTGCGCGGAGCCCTCCGCCGCGGCGCCCGGCGCCTCCCCCGGCCCGGCCGGTGCGGCCCTGGACGAGCACCTTGCCGCGCACCGGGAGTGGACCGGCGGCCACCCCGCCCCGGAGGCGGGGCTGCGCCGGACCCTGGCGGTGTGGACGCGGCTGCACGGCGTCCTCTCGCTGGAACTCGCCGGCCACTTCACCGGGATGGGCTTCGATCCCGCGGTGCTGTTCGCGGCGGAGCTGGAGAGCGTACGGGCGCTGTGACGAGCCGCGCTGCGGCACTCAGGTGAAGCGGTGCGGCGGCGGGAACCCGCGCGCGCGGCGGCCCGTTGTACGCGATGGGCAAAGGAATCGTCAAGGGGCGCGGCCCGCGCCGGATTGAGCAGGGAGATCCCATGGGTGTCAGCCTTTCCAAGGGCGGCAATGTCTCGCTGACCAAGGAGGCCCCGGGACTGACCGCGGTCACCGTCGGTCTCGGCTGGGACGTGCGCACGACCACCGGCACGGACTTCGACCTCGACGCGAGCGCGCTGCTGGTCAACGCCGAAAGCAAGGTCGTCTCGGACAAGCACTTCATCTTCTTCAACAACCTCAAGAGCCCCGAGGGTTCGGTGGAGCACACCGGCGACAACCTCACGGGTGAGGGCGAGGGCGACGACGAGCAGGTCAAGGTGAACCTGGCGACGGTCCCCGCCGAGGTCTCCAAGATCGTCTTCCCGGTGTCGATCTACGACGCCGAGAGCCGCCAGCAGTCCTTCGGCCAGGTCCGCAACGCGTTCATCCGCGTGGTGAACCAGGCCGACAACAACGAGCTCGCCCGCTACGACCTCACCGAGGACGCCTCCACCGAGACCGCCATGGTCTTCGGCGAGCTGTACCGCAACGGCGCCGAGTGGAAGTTCCGCGCCGTCGGCCAGGGATACGCCTCCGGCCTGCGCGGCATCGCACAGGACTTCGGCGTCAACCTCTGACGTCCCGCGCCCCCATGGGCGCACGTACGACACGCGGGCCCCGGGCCCGCGGTGACGACGGCGAAGGGCCGCGTGGCAACTGCCACGCGGCCCTTCGCGTGTCGGGGGTCCGCGGCTCGGGGGTGCCGCGGCCGTGCGGGGTGGAGCGGGTCGCGCGCCGCCGCGGTCAGGCGGCGATGCGCGAGGCGAGCTCCTTGGCCTTGGCGCCGGCCTGCTCGTGGGCGGTGGCCTTGGAGGCGTCGGAGAGGTCGACCAGGTCGGCCATCGCGGGCACGACCCGGGCCAGGGTCAGCTCCGGAACGATGAAGTGCAGTTCCTTGATGCCGAGGCCCCCGGTGAGCACCTTCTCCAGGTAGTTCGTGACGAACTCGAAGTCGGCGCGCGGCGTGCCCGGGCCGTAACCGCCGCCGCGGCTGGCGACGACGACCACCGGGGTGTCGGCCGCGGAGGGGTGCTCGCCCGCGGTGCGGCCCAGGATGATCACCTGGTCCAGCCAGGCCTTCAGGGTCGACGGAATTGTGTAGTTGTACATCGGCGCGCTGATCAGCACGGCGTCGGCGCGCTCCAGCTCGTCGGCGAGCTCGTTGCGGACCGGGTGCTCGGCGCCCGCGGTGTAGGCGGCGGCGTCGATGTGCGGCACGGGCTCGGCGGAAAGGTCCCGGTAGATCACCTCGCCGCCCGGGTGCTGGGCCTCCCACTCCTTGCGGAAGGTGGCGGCGACGTCCCGTGAGGCGGAGCTCTCGGCGGGCCAGATGGACGAGTCGATGTGCAGCAGCGTGGGCATGGGGGTGCTCACTTCCTTTTGCTTCGCTGTGAATGAAAACTTCGCAGCTATGTCTTCGTGCGCAGCTATTGCTATCACAGGAGCTTACTTTTTTGCAGCCGCTAGTGACAAGGGCGGTATCGTGGGGGCATGGCACAGGGGATCGAGCAGGCGGACCATCCGCCCGAGCAGTGCGCACGCGTGGACAGCGGCCTGACGCGCGTGTTCGGGCTTCTCGGCAAGCGCTGGACCGGCCTGGTCGTGGCGGTTCTCACACAGCGGCCGGCCTACTTCGCCGAGCTGCGCCGAGCCATCCCCGGCATCAGCGAGCGCATGCTCTCCGACCGGCTCACGGAGCTGGCCGAGGCCGGGCTGGTCGTCCGCGAAGTGGATGCCGGGCCGCCGCTGCGGGTCAGCTACCGGCTGACCGAGGCGGGCGAGGCCCTCGGCCCGGCCCTGGGCGAACTCGGCCGCTGGGCGGAGAACCACCTGCCCGGCGAGAACCCCTGCACCGAGCTCCGGCCCGACGCCCGCTGAGCCGCGCGTGCCGGGCGTCGCTGTCCGGCTTCCGGGCGGGGCGGCGGTCGTACGAACCCAGCGGCCCTGCCGACGGCCTTGCGGCCGGGCTGGTCGTTCGCGAGGTGGATGCGGGGCCGCCGTTGCGCGGGTCAGCTACCGGCTGACCGAGGCAGGCGAGGCCCTCGGTGCGGCCCTGGGCGGAGAATCACCTGCCGGGTGAGACCCCTGCACCGAGCTCCGGCCCGATGGCGGCGGCGGGCTCCTCGGCGAGCATCCCCATCAGCTGGCCGCCCTCGGTGGGTTTGCGGGAGCCGGAGACCGGCCGCCTCGACATACGTGCCGTCTCCGGCACGGGCGTCACTGTCCCGGTTCCGGGCGGGGCGCTGCCGTTCAGGAGGGCAGTGGCAGCTCGAACCAGACGACCTTGCCGACGGCCTTGCGGCTGGTGCCCCAGCGCCGGGAGAGGTTGCTCACCAGCGCCAGCCCGCGGCCCTCCTCGTCGTCGGCGTCCGCACGCCGCAGTTGCGGCAGGTTGTGGTCGTCGTCGCTCACCTCGACCAGCAGTTTGCCGACCCGCATCAACCGCAGCGAGACCTCGTGCGACGCGGCCCGCAGCGCATTGGTCACCAGCTCGCTGACCAGCAGCTCCGTTAGCTCGCCGAGCGCCTCCAGCCCCCATTCGGCCAGCTGCGCGCGGGTGAGCGCCCGCGCCCTGCCGACGTCGGACGGGTCCAGCGACAGCCGCCACTCGGCGACGTCCTGCGACGGAATGCCCTGGAAGTTGGCGACCAGCAGTGCCACGTCGTCACGCCGGTCGTCGGAGTGGACGCGGCTGAGGATCTGCTCGCAGACGTCCTCCGGGGTCTGCTGCGGCTCGATGACGTTCGCGCAGAGCGCCGCCAGACCGGCGTCTATGCCCTGCCCGCGCACCTCCACCAGCCCGTCGGTGCACAGCACCAGCCAACTGCCGTCCGGGACCGGGATCTCCACCGTCTCGAAGGGCACGCCGCCCACCCCGATCGGGGCGCCCTTGGGGATCTGCAGCAGCTCGCTGCGGCCGTCGTGCCGGGCCAGCACCGGCGGGATGTGACCGGCGTTGGCCAGGGTCAGGGTGCGGTGGATCGGGTCGTAGACCGCGTACACGCAGGTCGCCAGGTGCTCGGCGCCGAGCCGGTGGGCGAGGTTGTCCAGGTGGCGCAGCAGCTGGGCGGGCGGCAGGTCGAGCGCGGCCATGGTGATCACCGAGGTCCGGAACTGGCCCATCACCGCGGCCGACAGCAGTCCGTGCCCCATCACGTCGCCCACGATCAGCGCGACCCGGCCGCCCGGCAGCTGGATGGCGTCGAACCAGTCGCCGCCGACCTGCGCCTGGCGGTCACCGGGCATGTACCGGTGGGCGATCCGCACCCCGGGCAGGCGCGGCGGCCGGGTTGGCATCATGCTGCGCTGAAGGGTGGCCGCGGCCCGCGACTCCATCCGGTGCAGCCGCGCGTTGTCCAGGTGGACGGCGCCGCGCGCGGCCACCTCGGAGGCCGTCGCGGCGTCCTTGGCGTCGAAGGGGCGACGGCCCGGGTGCCGCAGGAAGCACATCCGGCCCAGCACCGTGCCGCGCGCCGTCAGCGGCACCACGATCATCGAGCGGTCCGGCAGCAGCGGTCCGAGTCCCGGCACTCCCAGGTCCACGGCGATGTCGCGGGCGATCGCGGGGTCTATCACCGGCACGACCAGGGGCTCCCCGATGCGCGGGGTGCTGTCGGCGGGCAACGGGATCAACTCGCCCTCCGGCAGGGCGGCCGCCCACGAGCCGGGGGTCGCCGCGGTGTGCGCGACCGCCACCCGGCGGGCGATGATCGTGTCCCCCGCCCGGTCGTCCTTGGGCAGCTCGGTGTCGGAGAACAGCTGGTCCACGACGAGCACCGCCGCGAAGTCGGCGAACCGCGGCACGGTGACCGCGCACAGCTCGCGTGCCGTTGTCTCCAGGTCGAGGGTGGAACCGACCTTGGCACCCGTCTCGCGGAGCAGCGCCAGCTGCTCGTCCAGCACATGCCCGGGGGCGAGCGCCGGAGCGGGAGCGGGGGCGAGCGCCGGCGGGGCCCCGTCGGTGCGCGGGCCCGGGAGCAGCTCGCGGTAGGCCGGACGGGTCGCCCGGGCCGTGCGGCCGGTGCCGGGGTTGGCGGGCGCCGCCCGCACCGCGCCGGCCTCGTACTCCTCGGGCAGGACGGGCAGCGGCAGCGTGCCGTCCACCTCGACCGCCGGGTATCCCAGCGGAACGATCTGCTGCATGATCCGCTCCAGCCGCCCCGCACTGACCCGGGGCAGCACCGAGCCGAGCCGTGCCGCCAGATGCCCGGCGTGCCCGGGATCGGGGACCGGTGCGAGGCGCGCGGCGACACGGACGCCCCCGCGCAGCGCCGAGCTGTCGGCGGCGTACGGCAGGAGGCGGTCGCCGAGCGCGAGCCGGGGCCCGGTGTCGCGCAGCGGGCGGGCGTTGGCGGCGATCAGCAGCAGGCTGCGGCCGGCCGGCTCCATGATCCGGTACGACCACCACATCACGTCCTTGACGGCGCCGTCGCGGTCGGTGGCGGGCAGGCTGCCCGCCCACGCGGGCTCCGTGAGGTCGTCCAGCAGCTCCAGGACGTCCTGCCCGGTGGCCGTGGACCGGCCGGGCGGCCCCGGCGGGACTGCCGGTCCCGGCACCCCGGACGGCCCGGCCGGGCCCGGGGCGTGGGGCAGCAGACCGGTCGACGGGCGGCCGAACACGCCTTCCCAGCGGTGCCCGAACAGCTCCTCGGCGCCGCGGTTCCAGTACGAGATGTCCCCGTCGGGGTCGACGCACACGACGGCGAGGCGCAGCAGGGCGGACACACCCGTGGCCGCGAGCGCGGTGGTGGTGGCGGTGGCAGGGAGCCTGGTCATCTCATCCAACGTCGGGTACCTGCGGTTCGGCTGCGGTTCGGCGCGGAAGGCTGAAGGAGCAATCAGGGTCGGTTCGTTCGTGTTCAGGCAAGCATGAAACAACGGACGCGGTCCGGTAAATGGCTAGATTGCCCCCAGGAGTGACCAACCGGGCATGGCCCGAAGGGGTGGAGAGGCGCGTGGAGCAGGTGCAGCAGGCGGAGCACAGAATTCCGCACATCCCCGGGTTCGCGCGGTGGCCGCACGACGGCGCCCCCAAGGAGCAGGGCCGGGCTCTGCGCCGGCGGGTGCCGCGCGAGACGCACGCCGAACTCGCGTCCGAGGACGGCCGGCAGGGGGCCGTGGAGTCGGTGCTCGCCTCCGGCGAGGGGCGCATCCCCGGCCTGGTGCCGCTGCGGGTGGGGCGGATGGCCGCGAGCCCCTTCGCGTTCCTGCGCGGCTCGGCCGGACTCATGGCGGGCGACCTCGCCGGCACCCCGGTCACCGGCGTCGGCACCCAGATCTGCGGCGACGCCCACGCCGCCAACTTCGGCCTGTACGGCGACCACGGCGGCCGCCTGGTCATCGACATCAACGACTTCGACGAGACCGTGCACGGCCCCTGGGAATGGGACGTCAAACGGCTCGCCGTCTCCCTGGTGCTCGCCGGACGCGAGGCCGGCGCGGACGAGGACATCTGCCGCGGTGCCGCCTTCGACGCGGTCGGCGCGTACCGGCGCACCATGCGGCTGCTGGCCAAACTGCCGGTCATGGAGGGCTGGCACGCCATCGCCGACGAGGAACTGGTCACCCACGCCGACGCCCGCGACCTGGCCGGCACGCTGCGCCGGGTCGGCGAGAAGGCGCGGCGCAACACCAGCGCCAAGTTCGCCGCCCGTGCCACCGAGCCGGACGGGGGCGGCGGACGGCGCTTCGTCGACGCGCCGCCGGTGCTGCGCCGGGTGCCCGACGCGGAGGCGGCGGCCGTCGCGGGCGCGCTGTCCCTGGACGGCTACCTGGCCACGGTCGGCGAGGACCGGTGGCCGCTGCTGTCCCGCTACGCGGTGCACGACGTGGCGTTCCGGGTGGTCGGCACCGGCAGCGTGGGCACACGCTCGTACGTGGTGCTGCTCCTGGACCACCACGGGGAGCCGCTGGTGCTCCAGGTGAAGGAGGCGCGGCGGTCGGCGCTGGTGCCGCACCTGGCGCGGGCCGGCTTCGACACGCCCGCGGCCGGGCACGAGGGGCGGCGCGTGGTGATGGGGCAGAAGCGGATGCAGGTCGTCAGCGACAGTCTGCTGGGGTGGGCGGACGTGGAGGGGCGCCCGTACCAGGTGCGGCAGTTCCGCAACCGCAAGGGCAGCGTCGACCCCGCGTCGCTGCGGGCCGGGTTGATCGACGACTACGCGCGGATGACGGGGGCGCTGCTGGCCCGGGCGCACGCGCACAACGCGGACCCGCGGCTGATCGCCGCCTACTGCGGCAAGGGGGAGCAGCTGGACGAGGCGGTGGCGGCGTTCGCGGTCGCGTACGCGGACCGTACGGAGGCGGACCACGCGGAACTGCTGGCGGCGGTCCGGGCGGGGCGGATCGCGGCGGAGACGGGCATCTGAGGCGGATCCCGGGTCTGGGTGGCGAAGGGGCGCGGAGGGGCCCGCGGGGGCCTGGGGGGGCTGGAGGGGCCTGCGCGGGCGGTCCGGGAGTGCGCCGGGGGCACGTCTTCCGCGGGGCGGCGGTGGGGCGTCCGAGTGCGCTCATGTGCGCGGGGCGCGCGCCGGAGCGCACAGGAGCGCGCCGACGGGGCACGCGGGGCGTGAGCAGGCTCACGGACCTTGTGACCGGCACCCGTTCGGCCTCGTAGGCTGGACCGGTGAAGAAAACCTCCGGCACTGAAACGACCGCCGCCTCCTCCGATCCGCAGGACCGGCTGGCGCAGGCCGTGCGGGCCGCCGAGCACGCACTGATCGAGTTCGAGATCGCGGTGGAGACCTTCCGGGTGGAGGTCGAGAACTTCTCCCGGCTGCACCATCAGAAGCTCGGGCCCATGTACGCCCGGCTCGACGAGCTCGACGCGCTGATCGCCGAGGCGGTCGCCGCCAAGAGCGGCGACCGGGACGACATCCGGCGTGCCTGGGAGGCCCGGGCCCTTGTGATGCCCATGCCGGGGGTCGAGGAACTGTTCGGGGGGCTGCTCGGCTCCGACGGCGTCCGGCCCAGCGAGGACCCCCACCCGCCGCGCCGCGTCCGGCCCGGCAAGGAGGCGCAGCGCCTCTACCGTGAGCTGGCCCGCAAGGCGCACCCCGACCTGGCGCAGGACGAGGCGGAGCAGGAGCGCCGCAGCGAGTTCATCGCCCGGGTCAACGAGGCGTACGCCTACGCCGACGAGGAGCGGCTGCGCGAGCTGGCGGCCGAGTGGGAGGCCGGGCCGGTGCCGGAAGAGCAGCAGCCCAGCGAGGGCGAGGTGCTCTACGCCCGGCTGGAGTGGCTGGCGCAGCGCAAGGAGCAGCTCGCCGCCTCGGCGGCGGAGCTGGAGGAGAGCGCGATCGCGCAGATGATGAAGCTCTCCCCGGACGATCCGGACAGTCTGTTGAACGAGATCGCCGAGAGCCTGCTCAACCAGGTCGCCAACCGCGAGGCGCGGCTCGCGGAGCTCGTCCGGTCCGAGAAGGGCCCCGAGTAGCGTCCGGGGTACCGTCGGACCGCACGCCCTATCGAAGGAGTCCTTGCCATGTTCAACGCCCAGCTGCCCGCGGTGGACCCCGTGCAGGTGCCGGCCGACGGCTATCTGCTGGACGTCCGCGAGCACGACGAGTGGAACGCGGGGCACGCCGAGCACGCGGTGCACATCCCGATGGGCGAGGTCGTGGCCCGTCTCGCGGAGCTGCCGGAGGACGGCCGTGTGCACGTGGTCTGCCGGGTCGGCGGCCGGTCGGCGCAGGTCACGCAGTACCTGGTCGCGCAGGGGATCGACGCGGTGAACGTCGACGGCGGCATGCTCGGCTGGGAGGCCGCGGGCCGCCCGCTGGTGGCGGACGGCGGCGACCAGGCGTACGTGCTCTGAGCCCTGCGGCCGGGCGGCCCCGGCCGCGGGGTCAGGCGTCGTGAGGGGGCCGGTCAGGCGTCGAAGTCCACCTCCACTGAGGAGGTGACCGGGCGCGACTGGCAGGCCAGCACGTATCCCGCCTCGATCTCCTCGGGCTCCAGGGCGAAGTTCCGGTCCATCCGCACCTCGCCGGAGACCAGCTTTGACCGGCAGGTCCCGCACACTCCGCCCTTGCAGGCGTAGGGCGCGTCCGCCCGGTTGCGGAGCACCGTCTCCAGCACCGACTCACCGCCCTGCGAGGGCCAGCTGCCGGCCCGCCCGTCGAGGGTCGCGCGCACGGTGGCGCCCTCGTGGGCACCGGCGGCCGCGGCGCTCACCGGTGCGGCGTCCACATGGAAGATCTCCTCGTGGATGCGGCCGCGGGTCACCCCGAGGCCGCGCAGCGCCCGCTCGGCGCCCTGCACCAGCCCGTAGGGGCCGCACAGGAACCAGCCGTCGATCCGCTCGACCGGCAGCAGGGACGGCAGCAGACCGGTCAGCCGCTCCTTGTCGAGCCGGCCGGACGGCAGCCCCGCCTGCTGCTCCTCGCGGGAGAGCACCGTGACCAGCTGGAAGCGGTCCGGGTAACGGTCCTTCAGGTCGGCGACCTCTTCGAGGAACATCGTGGACGCCGCGGTGCGGTCGCTGCGTATCAGGCAGAACCTGGCGTCCCGCTGACGGGCCAGCAGGGTCGAGGCGATCGACAGCACAGGGGTGATCCCGCTGCCGCCGACCACCGCCGCGAAGTGCCCCGGCCGCGGGTGCAGGACGAAGCGCCCGGCCGGGCTCATCGCCTCCAGGACGTCGCCCACCGCGAGTTCCTTGTGGGCGAAGGTCGAGAACTCGCCCTCCTCCACGAGCCGCACGCCCACCCGCAGGGTGCGCGGCGCGGCCCCGTGCGGTGCCGGGTCGCACAGTGAGTACGTCCGCCGGATCTCGCGGCCGTCGGCCGTGCGGCGCAGGGCGATGTGCTGGCCGGGCGTGTAGCGGTAGATCTCGCCCAGTTCCTCGGGCACATCGAGGGTGACGGCCACCGCGTCGTCCGTGAGCCGGTCGACCTCCGCCACCCGCAGCGGGTGGAAGGCGCCATGCGCCCCGGGGACGGGTGCCATCTACAGCTCCTTGAAGTGGTCGAACGGCTCGCGGCAGCTCTCGCAGCGGCGCAGCGCCTTGCACGAGGTGGACGAGAAGCGGTTGAGCAGGACGGTGTCGAGGGAGCCGCAGTGCGGGCAGCGCACCGCGAGCTCCAGCGGTATCGGCCCGCCGCCGGGCGCGGCCTGCCGCGGGGGAGCGATGCCGTACTCGGTGAGCTTGCGGCGGCCCTCGTCGGTGATGGCGTCGGTGGACCAGGGCGGTGAGAGCACCGTGCGGACCGACACCTCGGTCATGCCGCGCTCGCGCAGCACCTGCGTCACGTCCGCGGCCATGGTGTCCAGGGCGGGGCAGGCGGTGTAGGTCGGGGTGAGCTCGACCTCGACGCTGCCGGGGCCGGTGAGGTGGACGCCGCGGAGGATGCCCAGGTCCTGGAGGGTGAGGACGGGCAGCTCGGGGTCGGGCACGGCGCCGACGGCCGCGCGCAGCTCCGCCTCCAGCGCGCTGAGGCCCGCGGTCACCATGTCGCCCCCGGGTGTGCGCGGTGCAGGTGCTGCATCTCCGCGAGCATCCGCCCGAAGGGCTCGGTGTGGATGCCCTGCCGGCCGGCCCCGGCGGACCAGGGTGTCGTGCTGGGGCCCTCGGGGAGCGTCAGCGTGGCCCGGCCGAGGACGTCGGAGAGGGCGGCGAGCCAGGGCTCGCGCAGCTGCGGGAGGGCCACCGGCAGGCCTTCGACGGGCTGGAACATCTCGCCGGTGTAGCGCCACAAGGTGTCCAGGGCGCGCTGCATCCGTGTCCGGCTCTCCTCGGTGCCGTCGCCGAGGCGCAGGGTCCACTGGACGGCGTGGTCGCGGTGGTAGGCGACCTCCTTGACGGCCTTGCCGGCGAGCGCGGCGAGACCGGTCACCTCGGGGCCGCCCTTGGCGCGGGCCAGTTCGCCGTACATCAGCTCCTGGTACAGGGAGAAGTAGAGCTGGCGGGCGATGGTGTGGGCGAAGTCGCCGTTGGGCTGCTCGACGAGCTGGAGGTTGCGGAACTCCCGCTCCTCGCGCAGGTAGGCGAGTGCGTCCTCGTCACCGGCGAGGGACAGCAGCACGCGGGCCTGGCCGAGCAGGTCGAGGGCGATGTTGGCGAGGGCGACCTCCTCCTCCAGGACCGGGGCGTGCCCCGCCCACTCCCCCAGGCGCTGCGCGAGCACCAGCGCGTCGTCCCCCAGTGCGAGTGCGGCGTTCACAGGTGCTCCACTCCCTCGGGGATCTCGTAGAAGGTCGGGTGGCGGTACGGCTTGTCCGCGGACGGGGCGAAGAAGGGGTCCTTCTCGTCGGGCGAGGAGGCGGTGATCTGGGTGGAGGGGACCACCCAGATGGACACGCCCTCGCTGCGCCGGGTGTACAGGTCGCGGGCCTGCCGCAGCGCCATGGTGGCGTCCGGGGCGTGCAGGCTGCCGGCGTGGGTGTGGCTCAGTCCGCGTCGGCTGCGGACGAAGACCTCCCACAGCGGCCACTCCTGGGCGCTGGTCGTCATCGCTCTCCCCCTTCGGTCCCGGCCGTGCGACGGGCCGCTTGCTGCTTGGCCGCATGGGCGGCGGCCGCCTCGCGGACCCACGCGCCCTCTTCGTGGGCGGTGCGCCGCTGGCTCAGGCGCTGTTCGTTGCACGGCCCGTTGCCGCGCAGGACTTCCTGGAACTCGGTCCAGTCGATGGCTCCGTAGTCGTGGCAGCCGCGCTCCTCGTTCCACCGCAGGTCGGGGTCGGGGAGCGTGAGGCCGAGGATCTCGGCCTGGGGGACGCAGATGTCCACGAAGCGCTGCCGCAGTTCGTCGTTGGAGTGCCGCTTGATCTTCCAGATCGTGGACTGGGCGGAGTGGGCGGACTCGCCGTCGGGCGGGCCGAACATCATCAGCGAGGGCCACCACCAGCGGTCGACGGCGTCCTGGGCCATGGCGTGCTGCTCGGCGGTGCCCTTGCTGAGGGCGAGCAGCAGCTCGTACCCCTGGCGCTGGTGGAAGGACTCCTCCTTGCAGATGCGGATCATGGCGCGGGCGTACGGGCCGTAGGAGCAGCGGCACAGCGGCACCTGGTTGGTGATCGCGGCGCCGTCCACGAGCCAGCCGATGGCGCCGACGTCGGCCCAGGTCAGCGTGGGGTAGTTGAAGATCGAGGAGTAGCGCTGACGGCCGGCGTGGAGCTTGTCGAGCAGCTCGTCGCGGCTGACGCCGAGGGTCTCGGTGGCGCTGTAGAGGTACAGGCCGTGGCCGGCCTCGTCCTGGACCTTGGCCATGAGGATGGCCTTGCGCCGCAGGGAGGGCGCGCGGGTGATCCAGTTGGCCTCCGGCTGCATGCCGATGATCTCGGAGTGGGCGTGCTGTGCCATCTGCCGGACCAGCGTGGCCCGGTAGGCGTCCGGCATCCAGTCGCGAGGCTCGATCCTCGCTTCGGCGGCGACCGCCGCGTCGAATGCGGCGAGGAGTCCGGATCCCGTCTCCGTGGTCTCCGTGCTCTCCCCGGCCGCGGCCGCTGTCGTCATGCGAGGCCCCTTCCCTCCCGACCGACCGATCGTTCGGTTCAATGGTCGGGGGTGCCCGGGAGGGTGTCAAGGCCGGGCGGGGCCTGTGGAAAACCGCGAGCGAGGGGCCGCCGCACCCCCTCGTGGCGCTGCCGCGCCGGCCGCCGCGGAGCCCGCCGGCCGGTACCGAAGGCCGGGACGGCTGTACCGCCGCTGCGTGGCATGAGTACCGTTCCGTGCTGAGTGAACCGCGCGGGACGCCGGACCCGCCGGATGTACCGGACACACCGGACGCACGGGAACAGGAGCGAGAGCCACCATGGAGCCACCCGAAGGGCCCGGGGGAGCGACCGGGATATTCGCGCTGTCGCGGCCCTCCCGGATCGCGGTCGCGTTCGCGCTGGCCGCGGCGCTGGTCGGGGTGGCCGTGCACCTCCTCATGGTGTTCCTGCACGTCGCCCCGGAGAACACCCTCTCCAAGCAGCACGGCGACCTGGTCGGCGACTACGTCTACCCCGAGTTCGAGCAGAACTGGAAGCTCTTCGCGCCCAACCCGCTCCAGCAGAACATCCACGTCTGGGCGCGCGCCGAGGTCCGCAAGGCGGACGCCGGCGAGTCGACCACCGGCTGGGTCGACCTCACGGCCATGGACATCGCCGCGATCCGGCACAACATCGCCCCCAGCCACACCCAGCAGAACGAGCTGCGCCGGGCCTGGACCTTCTACAGCACCACGCACGGCGACCAGAACAAGCCGATCGGCCTGCGCGGCGACCTCAGCCGCGAGTACCTGCAAAGGATCGTGGAGCGGCGCCTCGGCCCCCGGCTCGACGGCGGCGACGTGGAACGCGTCCAGGTGCGCACCGGCACGACGGCGGTCGCCGCACCGGTCTGGAACCCCGAGAACACCGACACGCGCACCACCTTCCAGGTGCTCCCGTGGTGGATCGCGACCCCGCGGAGCCAGTCCGCCGCCGCGGGGCAGGAGGACGCGTCGTGACCGAGCCCGTGAACACTCCGGACCACTCCGTTGTCCCGGCTCCCTCGCCCGTTCCCGACCCCGCTTCCGCGCCCGTTCCCACTCCGTCCGAGGTGCCGTCGCCCTTCGCGGGCCTGGCCACCGCGGCCGACCGCGGGCTGACACGCGCCCTCGTCCGCGTCACCGGCACCGCCATCGGCCCGTACCAGAGCGCGGTCGTCCGGATCGGCATCGCGCTGACCTGGCTGCTGTTCCTGCTCCGCGAGTTCCCGCACCGCGACGAGCTCTACGGACCCGACGGCGTGTGGGGCTGGGCCCAGGCGAGCCGGCTGATCGCGGACAACCACGCCTTCACCGTCCTGATGTGGAGCGACGGTCGCGTCTGGTTCGAGTTCGTCTATGCCGCCGGCATCGCCGCGAGCGTCATGCTGCTGCTGGGCTGGCGCACCCGGACCGCCTCGCTGCTGTTCATGATCGGCGTGCTGTCGCTGCAGAACCGCAGCGTCTTCATGGGGGACGGCGGCGACAACGTCGTCCACCTGATGGCGATCTACCTGGTCTTCACCCGCTGCGGCCAGGTGTGGTCGCTCGACGCCCGCCGCCGCGCGCGCAGCGGGGACGAGCAGCAGGGCGAGGCCACCGGGATCGCCCTGTGGATCGTCCTGGGCCTGTTCCTCCTGATCGCGCAGTTGCTCGGCAGCACCGGCCTGACCTGGGCCGACGGGATGCTGCCGTGGCTCGGCTGGACCCCGTTCCTCTGGGGCGTCCTGCTGCTCCAGGCGGTGTGGTGGGCAGTGCGCCGCTATGCGCCCGGTGAGCCGCGCACGCTCCTCGACGTGTTCGCCAACATCACGCACAACGCGGCGATGCTGGTCATCGTCGTCGAGGTGTGCCTGATCTACGCCACGGCCGGCTGGTACAAGATCCAGGGCTCGCGCTGGCAGGACGGCACCGCGCTGTACTACCCGCTCCACCTGGACGACTTCAGCCCGTGGCCGGAGCTGTCGCACGCGATGGCGAGCAGCGGCCTGATGGTCATGGTGATCACGTACGGGACGGTGATCGTCCAGGTCGCCTTCCCGTTCACCCTCTTCAACCGCCGCGTGAAGAACGTGCTGCTCGCGCTGATGATCGTTGAGCACGCCTCGATCGCCGTCGTCCTCGGCCTGCCGATCTTCTCCCTGGCGATGATCGCGGCCGACGCGGTCTTCCTTCCGACGGGTTTCCTGCGCTGGGCCGGCGACCGCGCCGGCCGGCTGGTGCGCCGGGGACGCGCGGGCCGTGGCGACGCCGGCGGGCGCCCCGTGGTGCCGGCCCCCGGCCGCGGCACCGCGGAGCCCGCGGCTACGGACCTTCCGGTGTGACGACGGCCGTGTCCGGCAGCCAGTGGAACAGGGCCATGCCGACCGTCGTCGCGAGGTTGAAGCTGGAGACCTGGGGGCGCATCGGCACGGCCAGCAGCCGGGTGGCCCGGGCCCGCAGACCGGGCGAGATCCCGTGCCGCTCCGAGCCGAAGGCCAGCAGCGCGTCGTCGGGAAGGGGCACGCGGCGGATGTCCTCGCCCTCGGGGTCCAGGACATAGAGCGGTCCGGGGGGCAGCGCGTCGGGGGCCAGCCGCTCCACCGCGGTCGCGTAGTGCAGCCCGGCCCCGGCCCGGACGACGTTCGGGTGCCAGGGGTCCAGGTCGTCGGGGCCGCCGACCGTGACGACTCCGGTGGCGCCGAAGCCCGCCGCGAGACGGATGACGGCGCCGACGTTGCCGAGATTGCGCGGGCCGTCGAGGACGACGACGGGCGCCTTGCGCGGCTGCTCGGACAGGACGCGCAGATTCGCCTCCCGGCCGGGGCGCGCGGCGAGGGCGGCGATGCCCGTCGGGTGGATCCGGGGCACGAGTTCGCGCAGGACGTCCGCGGGGACCTCGACGGCCTGGGTGTCGACGGCCGCGGCCACGTCCTTGGCCAGGTCGGCCGCCAGGGCCAGGACCGCGGCCTTGTCGGACGTGAGCACGGTGTGGATCCGGGCCCCGAAGCGCAGCGCGTGCTTCAGCGCGTGGAAGCCGTCCAGCAGGACGGCTCCAGGTGCGGCCTCCCGCCATTCCCGGGTGATCCGCCGGGTGTCGTCCGTGCTCATGGCCTCAGCCTAGGGGCAGCGCTCAGGCCTCCCGGACCGGCGGATTGGCGGGGGAGAACTCGGGGGCGCCCCAGCGCAGGGTGCTCAGGCCGGGCAGTTCGACGGCCTCGGTGACGGTGAAGTCCACGCCGCGTCCGTCCTCGCCGTCCGGGTCGCCGTCCCACGCGACGCGGGCCGTGCCGGTCAGCATGAGGACGCCGCCGGTCCGCCAGTCGGGGAAGAGCAGCCCGGTCGCGGGCCGGGTGGTGATGTTGCCCAGCGTCATGAACATGGAGTTGCCGCTGTAGTCCGGCCAGCGCAGCCGGTGGCCGTCCGTCACCGTCACGAAGCCGGGGTTGCCACCGCGATGGGAGGCGTCGGCGGCACCGTCGGGGCCGGATGTCGCGACGAAGAAGGTGTCCGCGGCGCGGATCCATTCCTGCTGGGCGGCGGTCAGCCCGCTGCCGTGCGTGGCCCGGCCGCCCGTGGCCGGGGGCAGCCCCGCGGCGGTCAGCTCGCGTCGCTGGATGTACTTGGGGCAGTTGGCGTACACCTGCTCGGTGCGGATCAGCAGGCCGTCGCCGTCCGGGCGGGCGGTGCCGTTGACCCGCATACGGCGCCGGGTCTCCGGTTCGACGGCGATCGTCCCGACCCGGGCCGGGCCCGCGAGGGCGGCGGCCAGCGGATCGTCGGGGTGCGGCCGGGCGGCGACGGCGACCGTGTGCGCGTCGGGGGAGCGCACGAAGCCGGGCGGGCCGGTGAGCAGCGAGGCCCACAGCCGTCCCCGCGCGTCGGCGGCGCCGACGACGATCATCCGGCGCTGTTCCAGGAAGGCCGCGGCGACGGCGGGGACGTCGTCACGGATGCCGCGGCCCACATGGTCGGCGCGGACCAGGACGCCGGCGCGGGTCTGCACGGCCCGCTCGCCGGGGTGGTAGGTGCTCGCCGTGTCGGTCGTCATGCCGTGGTCCTTCCTGGACAGCGGGTCGGGACGTGCGCGTGTGCGTTGCGCGCGGTTAGAAGAACCCGCAGGTGGGGGCTTCCGCGTGCGGTGCGGGGGCGGTGTCGGCGCCGGAGGCGGTGAAGATCTCCAGCCGGATGCCGTCCGGGTCGGCGAAGAAGATGCCGCCGGACGGGGCGCCCTCGCCGTGCGGGACCACGCCGTCGTGGGCGAACGAGGCGCCGAGCTCGCGCAGCACGTCCTCGGCGGCCCGGACCTCCTCGACCGAGTCGACCTGGAAGGACAGGTGGTGCAGGCCCGGCCGGGATGCGGCGAAGTCGCCCTCGCTCTGCTGCCACAGGGTCAGGACCAGGGCGCCGCCCAGCGAAAGGAACGCCCAGCGGCGGTCCCCGTCGGCGCCCTCGGCGGCATCGAAGCCGAAGACCCGCTGGTAGAAGGCGAGGGAGCGGTCGAGGTCCGTGACGTTGAGGCCGACGTGGCCCGTCTGCAGGGAGGTGGGTGCGGCGGCTGTGGTCATGGGGGCGGTGACTCCCTCGGTCGTGGTCGCCCGGCTCGTCCGGGTTAACCGTTCTCTACGAACGTAAGGGTTAGCCTGGAGACGGTCAACCGGTATCAACCCCTAAGGGGGTTAGAGTGGGGGGCATGTCGTCGCCCGTGATCGACCCGCGTCCGCTGCCCGGGGAACCCCTTTCGCTGGACCTCCTCAACACGCGGTGGATGACCGGTGACGGGCCGCGGGACCTGCTGGCCGAGCCCGACGGCCTGACGGTCTGGCTGGCGGCGAACAAGCTGGCGGGGCACTGCCCGCAGGATGCGGCGGCACGGGAGGCGCTGCTCGCCGCCCGGGAGGCACTCGCGGTGGCGGTGCGCGATCCCGGGGCGCCGTCGCGGGAGGCACTGGACGGGCTGAACGCGGTACTCGCCCACGGGCGGGTCCGGCGCCTCATCGGGCCCGACGGACGCCCGGCGGAGGAAGTCGAGACCGACCTGCCGGCCTGGCGGGCACCGTGGATCGCCGTCAACGACTACGTGGAGCTGCTGGCCGCCGATCCGGGGCGGATCCGGGCCTGCGCCCACGACCGCTGCGTCCTGCACTTCTTCGACACCTCGCAGAACCGCCGGCGCCGCTGGTGCTCGATGGCGGTGTGCGGCAACCGCGCGAAGGCGTCGCGGCACCACGCGCGCACAAAGGAGCCCCGTCCGGAGTGACAGGGCTCCTCCGGACGGGGCAGTGGTGCGGGCGCTCGCGGATCAGGCGGGGCGGCGGACCTCGATGACCCGGAAGCGGTTCGCGACGAAGGCGCCGTCGCACAGCGCGGCATTGGCGGCGGGGTTGCCGCCCGAGCCGTGGAAGTCGGAGAAGGCGGCCGTCTGGTTGACGTACACCCCGCCGGTCAGGTTGAGGGAGAGCTGGGCGGCCTCCTCCAGGCAGACCTCCTCGACCTTCCCCTCCACCTCGGGGGAGGTCGTGTAGGCGCCGACCGTCATGGCGCCCTTCTCGCGGACGGTGCGCCGCAGGAGCTCCAGCGCGTCGTCCGTGGAGTCCATGGCCACGGCGAAGGACACCGGCCCGAAGCACTCCGACATGTAGGCGGCCTCGTCGTCCGGCTTGGCGCCGTCCAGCTTGACCATCAGCGGGGTGCGGACCACGGCGCCGGGGAACTCGGGGTGGGCGACCTCGCGCGAGGCGAGGGCGACCTCGCCGAGAGAGGCGGCGGCCTCCAGCCGGGCCTTCACATCGGGGTTGACCAGGGCGCCGAGCAGGGCGTTGGCGCGGGCGTCGTCGCCGAGCAGACCGCTCACGGCCGCCGCGAGGTCGGCCGTCACCTCGTCGAAGCTCTTGTGGCCGGCGTCGGTCGGCACGCCGTCGCGGGGGATGAGGAAGTTCTGCGGGGTGGTGCACATCTGGCCGCTGTAGAGCGACAGGGAGAAGGCCAGGTTGGACAGCAGGCCCTTGTAGTCGTCCGTGGAGTCGATCAGGACGGTGTTGACGCCGGCCTTCTCGGTGTAGACCTGCGCCTGGCGGGCGTTGGCCTCCAGCCAGTCGCCGAAGGCGGTGGAGCCGGTGTAGTCGATGATGCGGATCTCCGGCCGCAGGGCGAGGGTCTTGGCCAGGCCCTCGCCGGGGCGCTCGGCCGCCAGGCACACCAGGTTCGGGTCGAAGCCGGTCTCGGCGAGCACCTCGCGCGCGATGCGCACGGTCAGCGCGAGCGGCAGCACGGCCCGCGGGTGCGGCTTGACCAGCACGGGGTTGCCGGTCGCCAGGGAGGCGAACAGGCCCGGGTAGCCGTTCCATGTCGGGAAGGTGTTGCAGCCGATCACCAGCGCGACGCCGCGCGGCACCGCCGTGAAGGCCTTGCGCAGGACCAGCGGGTCCCGCTTGCCCTGCGGCTTGGTCCACTCGGCCGCGCCCGGGGTGCGCACCTGCTCCGCGTAGGCGTACGCGACGGCCTCCAGACCGCGGTCCTGGGCGTGCGGGCCGCCGGCCTGGAAGGCCATCATGAAGGCCTGGCCGGAGGTGTGCATGACGGCGTGGGCCATCTCCGTGGTGCGCGCGTTGATCCGCGCCAGGATCTCCAGGCACACCAGGGCGCGCGTCTCGGGGCCCGCCTCGCGCCAGGCCGGCATGGCGGCCCGCATCGCGGGGAGCAGCACGTCCACGTCGGGGTGCGGGTACTCGGTGCCGAGCTCGATCCCGTACGGGGAGAGCTCACCGCCGGTCCAGCCGTCGGTGCCGGGCTGCCCCAGGTCGAAGCGGGTGCCGTGGAGCGCGTCGAACGCGGCCTTGCCGGTCTCCGCGTCGGCGTATGCCTTGGGGTGCTCGGGGTACGGAGACCAGTACTCGCGAGTACGGATTGCCTCGAGGGCCTTGTCGAGCGTCTCGCGATGCTTTTCGATCAGCGGGACAGCGGTGAGAACGGCAGCCATGGGGGCCAACTCCTCGTCGAGCTGGTGCTACGGGTGGGCAGGGTGCTGGCAACACGGCTAGATTAACCGAATGTTCGGTCGGGACAAGGGGGCCTGCCGAACCTGTGGACAAGTGGCGAGGAGCAGAGGCGACGATGAGCGCTCTTGACCGATCCAGCACGATCGCCGTTGTCGGCACGGGCACCATGGGCCAGGGAATCGCGCAGGTGGCGCTGGTCGCGGGGCACTCGGTGCTGCTGCACGACACCGGCCCGGGCCGTGCCGAGCAGGCCGAGCGGGCCGTCGCGGAGCGGCTGGACCGGCTGGTCGAGAAGGGCCGCATGACCCCCGGGGAGCGCGACGCGGCATGCGGCCGGCTGGCCGCCGCGCCGGCGATCGAGGACCTGGCAGGAGCGTCGCTGGTCGTCGAGGCGATCCTGGAGGAGCTCGGCGCCAAGCAGCAGCTCTTCACCGCGCTGGAGAGCGTGGTCGCGGAGGACTGCCTGCTGGCCACCAACACCTCCTCCCTGTCGGTCACCGCCGTGGGCGGCGCGCTGCGCCGGCCGGGCCGCCTGGTGGGGCTGCACTTCTTCAACCCCGCCCCGCTGCTCCCCCTGGTGGAGGTGGTGTCCGGCGCCGCCACCGACGAGGCGGCCGCGCAGACCGCGTACGACACGGCCGCCGCCTGGGGCAAGACTCCGGTGCGCTGCACCGACACCCCCGGTTTCATCGTCAACCGCGTCGCGCGCCCCTTCTACGCCGAGGCGTTCCGCCTGTACGAGGAGCGGGTCGCGGACCCGGCCACCATCGACGCGGTGCTGCGGGAGAGCGGCGGCTTCCGCATGGGGCCGTTCGAACTGACCGACCTGATCGGCCAGGACGTGAACGAGGCGGTCACGCGGTCGGTGTGGGACTCCTTCTTCCAGGACCCGAAGTTCACCCCGTCCCTCGCGCAGCGCCGCCTGGTGGAGTCCGGGTGGCTGGGGCGCAAGGCGGGGCACGGCTGGTACGACCACGCGCCGGGCGCGACGCCGCCCCTGCCGCACACGGCCGGGCCCGAGGACCCGCCCTCCAAGGTGACCGCGCACGTGAGCCCGTCCGGTCCGGCGGGCCGGCTGCCCGGGATGATCGCCGAGGCGGGCATCGAGGTGGTGGCCGGCGACGTCTCCGACGCCTCCGACGCCTACCTGGAGCTGCCCGGCGGCGGGCGGCTCTACCTGGCCAACGGCATCCAGGCCACGCCGGACCACCTGGAGGACGACGACGCCGGCGACTGGGTGCAGTTCGACCTGGCGCTGGACTACCGTGCCGCCACCCGTATCGCCGTCGCACCCGCCGACACGGCTCGTCCGGAGACGGTGCGGGCCGCGATCGGGCTGTTCCAGGCGCTGGGCAAGGAGGTCAGCGTCATCGACGACGCACCGGGCATGATCGTCAGCCGTACCGTGGCGATGCTCGTGGACTTCGCCGCCGACGCGGTCGCGCGCGGTGTCGCCTCGCCGCAGGACATCGACGCCGCGATGCGGCTGGGCGTGAACTACCCGCGCGGGCCGCTGGCGTGGGGCGACGAGCTGGGCCCGGCGTGGGTCGTCGAGGTGCTGCGCGGTCTGCACGAGGCCTGTCCCACCGGCCGTTACGCGCCGTCCCGCCTGCTGAACCGGCGCGCGGCGGCCAAGGGGGGACTGCTCTAATCATGACCATGGCACCGCGCGACACCTCCGCCCCGAAGCGGGACACCTACACTCCGGACTCGCTGCTCGCCGTCGCCGTGCAGGTCTTCAACGAGCGCGGCTACGACGGCACGTCCATGGAGCATCTGTCGCAGGCCGCGGGCATCTCCAAGTCCTCCATCTACCACCATGTGCGGGGCAAGGAGGAACTGCTGCAGCGGGCCGTCGGGCGCGCCCTGGACGGCCTGTTCGGCATCCTGGAGGAGCCGGCGGCGCGGCGCGGGCGCGCCGTCGAGCGCCTGGAGTACGTCACGCGGCGCACCACCGAGGTGCTGATGACGGAGTTGCCCTACGTCACGCTGCTGCTGCGGGTGCGCGGCAACACCAAGACCGAGCGCTGGGCCATGGAGCGCCGCAGGGAGTTCGACCACCGGGTCGCCGATCTGCTGAAGTCCGCGGTGTCGGAGGGCGATCTGCGGGTGGACGTGGCGCCGAGGCTCGCCACCAGGCTGCTCTTCGGGATGATCAACTCCCTTGTCGAGTGGTACCGGCCGCATGTGCCGGGCGCCGGGAACGCGGGGCCGGCGGCGGAGGCGGCGGAGCAGGAGGACGCGGCGGTCGTGGACGCCGTGGTGCGCCTGGCGTTCGACGGGCTGCGGATATCTTGACGTTGGTCTAGTCCAACCCTCACGCTCGGCGCATGCTGCCCTTGACGGTCCGTGCCCGTGTACGCGCCCCGCTGGCCACCGCCGTGCTGCTGCTTCTCGCGGGCTGCGGGGGCACGGGAAACGGGAAGGCCGCCGCCGGGGCAACGCCGCCGGAGGACTTCGGGTGTCTCACCGAGGCACAGGCCAAGTCCGGGACCACCTCCTACGACGACACCGAGGGCAACCCGGTGGACGCCTGGCTCGGCGGCAAGGGCGCCGCGGCCGTGCTGCTGATGCACCAGTCGGACGGCGACCTGTGCCAGTGGATGCCGCAGGCGGAACTGCTGGCCGGGGACGGCTACCGCGTGCTGGTCGTCGACTCCAACGGCAGCGAGGTGCCCGAGGTCGTCGCCGGCGTGGCCCTGCTGCGCGCCAAGGGCGCCCGGCATGTGCTGCTCATGGGCGCGTCCAAGGGCGGCACGGGCGTCCTCGCGGGGGCCGTGGAGGTGAACCCGCCGGTCGACGCCGTGGTCTCGCTGTCCGCCCCCGAGTACTACGGGGTGACGGACGCCGCTTCCGCGGTCCCCCGTCTGACGGCGCCGGTGCTCTACATGGCCGCGGCCGGCGACACCGAGTTCGCCGAGGCCGGCAAGGCCCTGCACAAGGCGACGACGAAGGCCCCCGAGAACCGGCTGGAGATCGTCGGCGGCCCCATGCACGGGGTGGGCATGCTCACCGACGACGCCAACTGGGCCACCGTGACGGACTTCCTGGCGAAGTACGCGGGCGGCTCCGGCGGGGGCGGCGCCGGCTAATCGGTCAGTACCCGGTCGGTCTCCTCGAAGACCAGCAGAGTGCGGCTGCTGAGCACCTCCGGCACCGCCTGGATCCGGGTGAGCACCAGCTCCCGCAGGCTGCGGTTGTCCGGCGTGTGCACGAGCATCAGCACATCGAAGTCCCCGCTGACCAGGGCGATGTGCGCCACCCCCGGCAGCTCCAGCAGCTTCTCGCGCACGGTGCGCCAGGAGTTCTGCACGATCTTCAAGGTGATGTACGCGGACGCGCCCTGACCTGCCCGTTCGTGGTCGACGCGGGCGGTGAAGCCGCGGATGACGCCGTCCTCGATGAGCCGGTTGATGCGGGCGTACGCGTTCGCCCGTGACACGTGGACCCGCTCGGCGACCGACCGTATCGACGCCCGGCCGTCCTCCTGGAGGTAGCGCAGGATCGTGCGGTCGATCGCGTCCAGCGGCCGGACCGCCGCGGCGGGGTCGGCCGCCGCCGCGGGCTGGGCCTCGGGGGAGCTCCCCCGAGAAATTTGGGAATCCGTCACGCCCCCGAGCCTCCCTACCATGGACGTACTGGCTCCATCTCAGGCTGTGCAGAACCGTTTGTCCACAGGCGGAACACACCTGTAGCCAAACTGCCTCCGGCGACCGAACAATCGGTAGGGGGAGCGATACCCGCTGCCCCGATTCGAACACGCCCACGAGGAGGTGCTCGCGATGACCGTCCTGGACCAGCCTGTCTGGCACCCCCGCACCGATCCGGCGCCGCTGCTGCCCGATGCCGAGCCGTACCGGCTGCTCGGCACCCCTGCGGCCGGCGCCCTCGATGCCGGACTTCTGACCTCGATGTACGGACAGCTGGTGCGCGGCCGCCGGTACAACCGGCAGGCCACCGCGCTGACCAAGCAGGGCCGGCTCGCCGTGTACCCCTCCAGCACCGGCCAGGAGGCCTGCGAGATCGCCGCCGCGCTCGCCCTGGAGCCGCGGGACTGGCTGTTCCCCAGCTATCGCGACACCCTCGCCGCCGTCGCCCGCGGCGTCGACCCCGTCGAGGCGCTGACGCTGCTGCGCGGCGACTGGCACACCGGCTACGACCCGCACGAGCACCGCGTCGCCCCCCTCAGCACCCCGCTCGCCACCCAGCTCCCGCACGCCGTCGGCCTCGCGCACGCCGCCCGCCTCAAGGGCGACGACGTCGTGGCGCTCGCCATGGTCGGCGACGGCGGCACCAGTGAGGGCGACTTCCACGAGGCGCTGAACTTCGCCGCCGTCTGGCGCGCGCCCGTGGTCTTCCTCGTGCAGAACAACGGCTTCGCCATCTCGGTGCCCCTCGCCAAGCAGACGGCCGCGCCCTCGCTGGCGCACAAGGCCGTCGGATACGGCATGCCCGGCCGCCTTGTGGACGGAAACGACATCGCGGCCGTGCACTCGGTACTGGCCGAGGCCGTCGCCCGCGCCCGCGAGGGCGGCGGACCCACCTTGGTGGAGGCCGTCACCTACCGCATCGACGCCCACACCAACGCCGACGACGCCACCCGCTACCGCGAGGACGCCGAGGTCGAGGCCTGGCGCGAGCACGACCCGATCGCCGTGATGGAGCGCGCGCTGCGCTCCCGCGACCTGCTCGACGAGGCGCTGACCGCGCAGGCCGAGAAGGACGCCGAGGCCATGGCGGCCGATCTGCGCGAGCGTATGAACCAGGACCCGGTCCTGGACCCGATGGATCTGTTCGCCCACGTCTACGCCGAGCCGACCCCGCAGCTGCGGGAGCAGGCCGCGATGCTGCAGGCCGAGCTGGAGGCCGAGGCCCAGTCATGAGCACCACGACCACGACCCCGGTCGCCGCCGCGCGCAAGCCCGCGACCATGGCGCAGGCCCTCAACCGGGCCCTGCGCGACGCCCTCGCCGCCGACCCGGCCGTCCATCTCTTCGGCGAGGACATCGGCACCCTCGGCGGCGTCTTCCGCATCACCGACGGCCTCGCCGCGGAATTCGGCGACACCCGGTGCACCGACACCCCGCTCGCCGAGGCCGGCATCCTCGGCACCGCCGTCGGCATGGCGATGTACGGCATGCGCCCCGTCGTCGAGATGCAGTTCGACGCATTTGCCTACCCCGCGTTCGAGCAGCTGGTCAGCCATGTCGCCCGGATGCGCAACCGCACGCGCGGCACGATGCCGCTGCCCATCACCATCCGTGTGCCCTTCGGCGGTGGCATCGGCGGCGTGGAGCACCACAGCGACTCCTCCGAGGCGTACTACACCCACACCCCGGGCCTGCACGTCGTCACCCCGGCCACCGTCGCCGACGCCTACGGCCTGCTGCGTGCGTCGATAGCCTCCGACGACCCGGTGATCTTCCTGGAGCCCAAGCGGCTGTACTGGTCGAAGGCCGACTGGTCGGCGGAGGCACCGGAGCAGGTGGCGCCGATCGGCACGGCGGTGGTCCGGCGTCCCGGCCGCTCGGCGACGCTGATCACCTACGGCCCCTCGGTGCCGGTCTGCATGGAGGCCGCGGAGGCCGCCGTGCACGAGGGCTGGGACCTGGAGGTCGTGGACCTGCGCAGCCTGGTGCCCTTCGACGACGAGACGGTGGTGGCGTCGGTGCGGCGCACCGGGCGCGCGGTCGTCGTCCAGGAGGCCTCCGGCTTCGGCGGCATCGGCGCGGAGATCGCCGCCCGGGTCACCGAGCGCTGCTTCCACTACCTGGAGGCCCCGGTCCTGCGGGTCGCCGGGTTCGACATCCCGTATCCGCCGCCGATGCTGGAGCGGCACCACCTGCCCGGTGTCGACCGCATCCTCGACACCGTCGGCCGGCTGCAGTGGGAAGGGGCGTGATGGCCGTCGTCCGCGAGTTCCTGCTGCCCGATCTCGGCGAGGGCCTGACCGAGGCCGAGATCGTGCGGTGGATGGTGCGGGTCGGTGACGTCGTCGCCATCGACCAGCCGGTCGTCGAGGTCGAGACGGCCAAGGCCGTGGTGGAGGTGCCGTGCCCCTACGGGGGGGTCGTCACCGCCCGCTTCGGCGAGGAGGGCCAGACCCTCGACGTCGGGCGCCCGCTGATCACCGTCGCGGTGGAGTCCCGGTCCCCGGAGGACGCGGGTCCGGCGGGCGCCGGCGGTGCCGCGCCCGGCGGGGACTCCGGTTCCGGGAACGTCCTGGTCGGCTACGGGACGAGCGGTCCCGCGGCGCGGCGCCGGCGGGTCCGCCAGGTGCTCGCGACGGCGGCCGCCCCCGCGGTTGTCACCGCGCCCGCGCCTGCGCCCGCGCCCGCGCCTGCTCCCGCCCCGCGCCTTGTGGCCGACGACCGCTCGGCCGGGCCGGTGGCGGTCATCTCGCCGCTGGTGCGGCGCATCGCCCGCGAGCACGGGCTCGACCTGCGCGCGCTGAAGGGGACCGGCCCCGACGGGCTGATCCTGCGTGCGGACGTCGAGCGCGCCGTCGCGGTGCCCGCGGCGGAGACCGCGCCCGCGGCGCCGGCCGCCGAGGGCACCCGCGTACCGCTCAAGGGCATCCGCGGAGCCGTCGCCGAGAAGCTCAGCCGCAGCCGCCGGGAGATCCCGGACGCCACGTGCTGGGTGGACGCCGACGCCACCGAACTGCTCGCGGCGCGGGCCGCGATGAACGCGGCGGGCGGTCCGAAGGTGTCCGTACTTGCCCTGCTCGCGCGTATCTGCACCGCGGCGCTCGCCCGCCACCCCGACCTCAACGCCACGGTGGACACCGAGCGCGGCGAGATCGTCCGGCTGCCCGCCGTGCACCTGGGCTTCGCCGCCCAGACCGACCGGGGCCTGGTCGTCCCCGTCGTACGGGACGCGCAGGCACGCACCACGGACGAGCTCTCGGCGGAGATCGTCCGGCTCACCGAGGCCGCGCGGGCCGGCCGGCTGACCCCGGCCGAACTGACCGGCGGCACCTTCACGCTCAACAACTACGGCGTCTTCGGCGTCGACGGCTCCACGCCGATCATCAACCACCCCGAGGCCGCGATGCTGGGAGTCGGCCGGATAGCGCCCAAGCCATGGGTGCACCAAGGGGAGCTGGCGGTGCGTCAGGTCGTGCAGCTGTCCTTCACCTTCGACCACCGGGTCTGCGACGGCGGCACCGCCGGCGGGTTCCTGCGCTACGTGGCCGACTGCGTGGAGCAGCCCGCGGTCCTGCTGCGGGGGGTGTGAGTACGGCTCACTGGGCGATACTCCGGGCATGACTTCGCAGCCGGGCGCGGCCGTGCCCCCAGACGAGCCCTTCGACGCCGTCGTCCTCGCCGGTGGCGCCGCGCGGCGCCTCGGCGGGGCCGACAAGCCCGGACTGCCGGTCGCGGGGCGGGCGTTGATCGACCGGGTCCTGGACGCGTGCGCCGGCGCGGGTACGACGGTCGTCGTCGGCCCGCGCCGCGCCACCGCCCGCCCGGTCGTCTGGGCCCGCGAGGAACCGCCCGGCGGCGGCCCGCTGCCCGCCCTCGCGGCGGGACTGCGCGCGGGCGTGACCGCCGACGTCGTCGTCGTGCTCGCCGCCGACCTGCCCTTCCTGTCCCCCGCGACGGTACGGGCGCTGCTCACGGAGCTGGCGGCCCCGGAGTCCGGCCACGACCAGGGGGACCCGGACGGGGCCGCGGCCCCCGACGGCGTCGTCCTCACCGACCCGGACGGCCGCGACCAGCCGCTGGCGGCGGCCTACCGCACGGAGTCGCTGCGCCGTGAGATCGCGCTGCTCGCCTCGGAGCACGGCGGTCTGTCCGGTCTGCCGCTGCGCCTGCTCACCGCGGAACTGCGGCTGCGGCGGCTGGCCGACCCCACGGGCCGGGCCTCCTTCGACTGCGACACCTGGGACGACCTCTCCACAGCGAGGGCCCGGATCAGGGAGCATGGGACCGTGCTGGACGAATGGATTGCCACGGTCAAGGCGGAACTCGGCATCGACCTCGACGTCGACACCAAAGTGCTGCTGGATCTCGCGCGCGACGCCGCGCACGGGGTGGCGCGCCCCGCGGCGCCCCTCACCACCTTCCTGGTCGGCTACGCGGCCGCCGCGGCCGGCGGCGGCGAGCAGGCCGTCGCCGAGGCCGCCCGGCGGGCGGCCGAACTGGCCGAGCGCTGGGCGAAGGAGGCGGACGCCGGGGAAGCGGAGGCATGAGCGTTCCCGGCGCACCCGACGAGACCCGCAGGCGAGGCGCACGGGACACCCCGACCGGACCGGACACCCCGACCGGACCGGACAGCGCGCCGCCGGTCGACCTCGCGGCCGCCGAGGCGGCGGTCGACGACGAGCTGGACCAGGCCCTCGCTCTCGCCAACGCGCGTCGCGGCCGCCCCCACCGGCACGCCCCGGCGACCCCGCGCCCGGAAGGCACCGCCCCCGTGCCCCACGCCCACCAGGACACCGACATCCCGCATCCGCCGCACCAGCCGCGTCCCGGTCACGTTCACCGCGACACCCCCTGGCCCGAGGCCCGCCGCATCGCCGCCGCGGCCGGTTCGCCCCTGCGGCGGGTGCTCAAGCCGCTCGCGCAGGCCCTCGGCTGCGCGCTCGCCGAGCCGTTGACGGCCCTGACCGACCTGCCGTCCTTCGACACCTCCGCGATGGACGGCTGGGCCGTCGCGGGACCGGGCCCCTGGCGGCCCGAGGGCCGGGTGCTGGCCGGTGAACGCGCCCTGGCCGCACTGCCGGACGGCCACGCGACCGGCATCGCCACCGGCGCGCTGCTCCCGGCCGGGACGACCGCCGTGCTGCGCAGCGAGTACAGCCGGGTCGGCGCGGACGGCCTGCTGCACGCCACCCGGGGCGGCCCCGGACCCGGGCAGGACGTGCGCCCGCGCGGCCAGGAGTGCCGCAGCGGCGACGAGTTGCTGGCCACCGGCGCCCTCGTCACGCCCGCGGTGCTGGGCCTGGCCGCCGCGGCGGGTTACGACGAGCTGCCGGTGACGGTCCGCCCGGCGGTCGAGATCCTGGTCATCGGCGACGAGTTGCTGGACCGCGGCCTGCCCGGTTCCGGCCGGGTACGGGACGCGCTCGGCCCGTTCCTGCCCGCCTGGCTCACCGCGCTGGGCGCCGATGTCGTCGCGTACCGCCGCCTGAAGGACGACGCCGGCCTGCTGCGGGAGGCGGTCACCGCTTCCGGCGCCGATCTGGTGGTCACCACCGGCGGTACGGCGGGCGGCCCGGTCGACTTCCTGCACCCGGTGCTCGCGGGTATCGGCGCGCGGCTGCTCGTGGACGGAGTCGCCGTCCGGCCGGGCCACCCCATGGTGCTCGCCGGACTTCCCGGCGGGGGCGGCCACTTGGTGGGCCTCCCGGGCAATCCGCTGGCGGCCGTCTCCGGGGTGCTCACGCTGGTCGTGCCCCTGATGCGCGCGCTCGCGGGCCGGCCCGCGCCGGTGCCGTCCGCGGTCCGCCTCACCGGCGACGTCCCCGGCCACCCCACCGACACCCGCCTGGTGCCGGTGGTCCTGGACGAGGAGTTGCAGGCCGTGCCACTGCGCTTCAGCGGGCCGGCCATGCTGCGCGGCATCGCCACCGCCGACGGGATGGCCGTGATCCCGCCGGGCGGGGCCGCCAAGGGCGACACCACGGCCGTGCTGGAGACCGGCTGGGGCCGCCTGTGACGCCGGGCCGGGGCGACCCCGACGGCTCGGCCGGGCCGGGCGGTTCGGGCCGCTCGCCGTTCCGGCAGGCACTGTCGGCGGGCCAGGGCGGCCATGACGGGGCGCCGTTCCTCCGGCTGCCGCACAGCGCCGCCCGCAGTCCGCTGCGGCAGGTCGCCACGCGCCTGGTGTACGCGCTGGCCTGCCTGTTCGCCACCGTGGGCATCGTCTATGCCGACCGGGGCGGCTACCACGACAACGCGGGCGGCCCGATGTCGTTCCTGGACTGCCTCTACTACGCCACCGTGACCCTCTCGACCACCGGCTACGGCGACATCGTCCCCTACAGCGCGGGCGCCCGGCTGACCAATGTGCTGCTGGTGACGCCGCTGCGCGTGCTCTTCCTGATCATCCTGGTCGGCACCACTCTCGAAGTGCTCACCGAACGCACCCGTGAGCAGTACCGCCAACAGCGCTGGAGGTCCTCGGTGCGCGACCACACCGTGATCGTCGGATACGGCACCAAGGGCCGGTCCGCCGCCAGGACATTGACCGGTCACGGCGTGCCCGCCAAGAACATCGTGGTCGTCGATCCCGAACCCAAGGCGGTGGACGCCGCCGTGGCCGCCGGTTTCGTCGGCGTGGCGGGCGACGGCACCCGCAACGGCGTCCTGATGCGGGCGGAGATCCAGCGCGCCAAGGAGCTCATCATCGCCGCGCAGCGCGACGACACCGCCGTCCTGGTCGCCTTGACGGCACGTCAGCTCAATCCGCGGATCACCATCGTCGCCTCGGTCCGCGAGGAGGAGAACGCCCCGCTGCTGCGCCAGTCGGGTGCGGACGCGGTCGTCACGAGTTCCGGTGCGGCGGGGCGGCTGCTCGGGATGTCGATGCTCAGCCCCAGCGCGGGCGAGGTGATGGAGGAGCTGATCACCTACGGCAGCGGCCTGGACCTCATCGAGCGTCCTGTGACCAAGGCCGAGGCCGGGCGCTCCCCGCGGGAGATCGGCGACCTGGTGGTGGCCGTCAAGCGCGGCCACCGCCTCCTCGACCACGACGACGCCGAGGCGGCCGTGCTCCGGCTGACCGACCGGGTCATCGTTATCCACAGGGTGGACCGGCGGGACCCGATTCCGCCCGTGCAGCGGTAGCGTCGGCTCCATGCATGCGATCACGATCCCCGAACCCGGCGGTCCGGAAGCGCTTGTCTGGGCCGAGGTCCCCGATCCCGTACCCGCCGAGGGCGAGGTGCTGGTCGAGGTGGCCGCCAGCGCCGTCAACCGCGCGGACCTGCTGCAACGGCAGGGCTTCTACGACCCGCCGCCCGGCGCGTCCCCCTACCCCGGCCTGGAGTGCTCCGGCCGGGTCGCCGCGCTCGGCCCCGGCGTCACCGGCTGGGCCGTGGGCGACGAGGTCTGCGCCCTGCTGGCCGGCGGCGGTTACGCGCAGAAGGTCGCCGTGCCGGTCGGGCAGCTGCTGCCCGTCCCCAAGGGAGTGTCGCTCGTGGACGCGGCGGCCCTGCCGGAGGTCGTGTGCACGGTGTGGTCGAACGTCTTCATGGTGGCGCACCTGCGCCCGGGCGAGACGCTGCTCGTGCACGGCGGTTCCAGCGGTATCGGCACCATGGCGATCCAGCTGGCCAAGGCCGTGGGCGCGAAGGTCGCCGTCACGGCCGGCAGCGCGGAGAAGCTGGAGCGCTGCCGCGAGCTCGGGGCGGACCTCGGGATCGACTACCACGACCAGGACTTCGCGGCGGCGGTACGGGACGTGTTCGGCGGCGCGGACGTCATCCTCGACATCATCGGCGCCAAGTACCTGGACAGGAACATCGACGCCCTCGCGGTGAACGGCCGGCTGGCCGTCATCGGCATGCAGGGCGGCGTCAAGGCCGAACTCAACCTCGGCAAGCTGCTCTCCAAGCGGGCCGCGATCACGGCGACCTCGCTGCGCGGGCGCCCGCTGGAGGAGAAGACGGCGATCGTCGCCGCCGTCCGCGAGCACGTGTGGCCGCTGCTGGAGGCGGGCACGGTGGCCCCGGTGGTGGACCGCACCTACCCCATGGAGCAGGCCCCGCAGGCGCATCGCGTGGTCGAGGAGAGCTCCCACGTGGGCAAGGTCCTTCTGACGGTCTAGGCGTCCGGGCCACGGGGTGCCCGGCCCCGTGGCCCGTGTGACGCTGGGCGCATGGACTGGCGACGTGCGGTGGCGGCCGCCTCCGCGCTCGTGGCCGGGTTCGGCGTCACCGGGGCCGCGTCACCGGGGCCCGGGCCGGGCTCCTCGCCGACGGCCGGGCTGGCCGGGAGCGTGCCCGGCGAGGGGCGGCGGCATCCCGGCCGCCCGGAGGGGCCGCCGTCTCCGCCGTCCGGGCAGCCGGTGTCGCAGGGGCCGCGGCAGGTCTTCGACGACGGGGAGTCCTCGGGCCCCGAGGCCGTGCCGAGCCCTTCGGGGCGGGTGCTGGAGGTGCTGCCACTGGGCGCCGGGCTGCTCCTGATCGGCCTGGGCCTGGGCTTCCTCGGGTGGCGGCTGCGACGCGGCGGCTGAGGAACGCCGCCTGGACGCCGCACGGCCCGGGGGCGTCCCGGCGGCTTTGTGGCGTCGCGCTGGGGTAACGCCCGCTTTCAGGGGGCAGAAAACCTTCGCAAGCGCCGGTGCGCGACAATGGCGGCATGGAGATGCCGATGAACGAACGGTCGCAGGAGAGCCCGCAGGTCCTGGTCGTCGGCCCGGACGGAATGGCCCTCGGCGGCGGACACGCCGGACGCGCCGGAGAAGGCGACGAGCAGCGCGAGGTCCCCGTGACGGAGATGGTCGAACAGCCCGCGAAGGTCATGCGGATCGGCAGCATGATCAAGCAGCTTCTGGAGGAGGTCAAGGCGGCGCCGCTGGACGAGGCCAGCCGGGTCCGCCTGAAGGAGATCCACCACAGCTCCGTCAAGGAGCTGGAGGCGGGGCTGGCCCCCGAGCTGGTCGAGGAGCTGGAGCGGCTGTCGCTGCCCTTCGCCGAGGACGGCGTGCCGAGCGACGCCGAGCTGCGGATCGCGCAGGCGCAGCTGGTGGGCTGGCTGGAGGGCCTCTTCCACGGCATCCAGACGGCGCTGTTCGCGCAGCAGATGGCGGCCCGCGCGCAGCTGGAGCAGATGCGCCGCGCGCTGCCGCCCGGCGCGGTCCACGAGGGCGACGAGGACGGGCACCTGCCCGGCGGCGCCCGCTCGGGCCCGTATCTGTAGGACCACCTCCGTACCGGTAGGTACAGGGCGGCGGGGGCCGGGGGCGGCCCTCCCCGCGCCGGCCCGGTCTGCCGGCGCGCGTGCGGCCGGCGGGCTCAGCCGCTCTCGCCGGTGGAGACCCAGATGGTGACGGTGTCCCCGGGCCGGAGCGGGTCGTAGCGCTTGGGCTGCTGGTCGATGACCGCGCCCTTGCCGTAGACCTGCTCGTTGCGGTACTTGATCTCGTACTTCCAGCCCGCCTCCGTCATGCAGGCCTTCACCGAGTCCACGTACTTGGTGAAGAAGTCCGGCATGATCACCGAGTTGTCGTCCTGGTAGTCCTTGGTGGCGTCGGTGCACCGCGCGGCGTCGATGGTCCGGCTCTGGTCGGCCTGACTGACGCCCGGCGCGGGCTGGTTGTCACCGGACGACCCCGACGACTCCGACGACTCCGAGGACCGGGACGAGTCCTGCCCGCGGGAGCCGTTCGTCGCGGGGGCGCTCGTCCGGGACCGGTCGGTGGGTGTGAGGCCGTCGGCGCCGGTGGTGGTCCCGCTGCCGTTGTCCTTGAGCGACAGGGCGATGACCACGACCACGACGATCGCGATGACCGCGACCGTGGCGCCGATGGCGACCACCGCCGTCGACACCCCGCCGCCGCGCCGGCCGCCCCCGGGGGGCTGGTTCTGCATGGTGTACGGGGTGGTGGAGTGCTGGGCGGGGTACTGCTGCCCGCCGTTGTGCGGATAGCCGTACGCGGGCCGGGAGCCCGGCGGCGGGGTCTGCGCGGCCTGGCCCCAGCCGCCCTGCTGCTGGACGGGCTGGACGGGCTGCGCCGGCTGGTACGGATTCGGCGGGGTCGAGGAGTGCGGCGGGTACCCCTGCTGCACGGGGGTCTGCGGGCCCCGCGGATCGCTCTGGACCGGCGGGAAGACCGCCTGCGAGACCGCCTCGCCGCGGCCGCGGGCCCGCGGCCCCTCGCCTATGATCAGCGGCGTTGTGCCGGCGCCCCGCTCGGGCGCGGCCACGCGGTCGGTCTCGGCCTTCATCGCGTCGGCGGTCGGGAAGCGCTCGGCCGGGTTCTTCCGCAGGGCGCGGGCGACGAGCGCGTCGACGCCGGGCCGTACCGCGCGGTTGAGCCCGGAGGGGGCCGGCGGCGGCTCCTGGACGTGCTGGTAGGCGATGGACAGCGGGGAGTCCCCGTCGAACGGCAGCCGCCCGGTGAGCAGCTCGAAGAGCATGCAGCCCACGGAGTACAGGTCGGAGCGCTCGTCCACGCCGCGGCCGAGGGCCTGCTCGGGGGACAGGTACTGCGGGGTGCCGACCACCATGCCGGTCTGCGTCATCGACGTGACGCCGGACTGCATCGCGCGGGCGATGCCGAAGTCCATCACCTTGACGACGCCGCGGCGGGTCAGCATCACGTTGCCCGGCTTGATGTCGCGGTGCACCAGGCCCACGCCGTGGCTCTCCGAGAGTGCCGCCAGCACGTCGGAGACGATCTTCAGGGCCTTCTCCGTCGGCATCGCGCCGTACTGCGCGATGTCCTCGTCGAGCACCGTGCGCAGCGGTTTTCCCTCGACGTACTCCATGACGATGTACGGGACCACGGCGCCGTCGACGACGTCCTCGCCGGAGTCGAAGACCGAGACGATGTTGGTGTGGTTGAGCTTCGCGACGGCCTGGGCCTCGCGCCGGAACCGCTCCCGGAAGGACTGCTCGCGGCCGAGGTCGGTGTGCAGGGTCTTGACGGCCACGGGCCGGTCGAGCACGGTGTCATGGGCCAGGTGCACCGAGGCCATGCCGCCCTGCCCCAGCAGGTCGCGCAGCACGTAGCGGCCGCCGCCGACCGAACGCCCCGCATGCGTGCCCTGCGCGCCGTCCCCGCCCATACGTACCCGTCCCCCTGAACGTTCCCCCTGAGCGCACCAGGCGCACAAGAATCTTGTCCCGACCCTGAGCGCCCAGTCTGCCCGACCCCCTACTCAGGTCAAGTTCGTTGACCCGTTCGTCACCGGATGCGTATGAATCCCTTCACAAGTGGCTCAGCCACACGACCGCCGCCGAACGCGGTAGCGTGGTCCGCCGGAGGACCCTGTACGGCGACGATCGACGGCGAGGACTGATGGCACAGACGACAGCCGCCGGCGGCACTGACGAGCCCTCTGCCGGTGGTGCGGGTGTGCCCGACGCACCGGACCAGTGGGGCACCTCGGGGCTGGTGGGTGACGGCCGTTACCGGCTGACCCGGCGGCTGGGCCGCGGTGGCATGGCGGAGGTCTTCGCCGCCGAGGACGTGCGGCTCGGGCGGACGGTGGCGGTGAAGCTGCTGCGCCCGGACCTGGCGGAGGACCCGGTCTCCAAGGCCCGTTTCACGCGCGAGGCCCAGTCCGTCGCGGGGCTCAACCACCATGCGGTGGTGGCGGTCTACGACACGGGCGAGGACGTCACGCCGGGCGGCACCGTCCCGTACATCGTCATGGAGCTGGTCGAGGGCAGAACCATCCGCGACCTGCTGGTCGGTTCGGACGAACCGCCGCCGGTGGACCAGGCGCTGATCATCGTCTCGGGCGTGCTGGAGGCGCTGGCCTACAGCCACGCGCACGGCATCGTGCACCGGGACATCAAGCCCGCGAACGTCATCATCACCAACACCGGCGCGGTGAAGGTGATGGACTTCGGCATCGCGCGGGCGCTGCACGGCGCCTCGACCACGATGACCCAGACCGGCATGGTCATGGGCACCCCGCAGTACCTGTCGCCGGAGCAGGCCCTCGGCAAGACCGTCGACGCGCGCTCCGACCTGTACGCGACGGGCTGCCTGCTGTACGAACTCCTCGCGCTGCGACCGCCGTTCACCGGCGAGACGCCGCTGTCGGTGGTCTACCAGCACGTGCAGGACGAGGCGCGTCCGCCGTCGCAGGCCAGCGACCGGGTGCCGCCGGAGCTGGACGGCCTGGTGCTGCACGCGCTGGCCAAGCACCCCGACGACCGTTTCCAGACCGCCGAGGAGATGCGCGGCGTCGTCCAGTACGCGCTGGGCATGATGAACGAGCGCGGCGGTCACACGGGCACCTGGGACACCGGTTTCGTGCCGGCGCACAACGGCGGTTCCACGTCGGCGATGGGCATGCCGGGCCAGTACGCCCAGCCGCACCCGGAGCACACCACCGCCGAGTTCCAGCCCCCGCTGCTGCTCGGCCCGCCCGGGGGCGACGGCGGCGACCACTCCTACGGCGACCCGCGTCCGCCCGGCGGGGGCGACGGCAACCGCTGGGTGAAGCCCGCCCTGTTCGTGGTGGCGGCGGTGCTCGCGGTCGCGCTCGGCATCTACTTCGCGGTCAACCACGCGGGGGGCGGCGCCAAGCCGCCGGCCGACGAGGTGACGCCGACGCAGACGCAGACCACGCAGCAGTCCTCGCAGCCGACCGAGGACACCACGCACGGCAGTACGCAGGAGACCACCGGCACGATCTCCGGCCGGCCGTCGGAGAGTTCGACCCCGTCGCTCTCCTCGACGCCCTCGTGGTCGCCCTCGGCGAGTCAGCCGACCACGGCCAAACCGACCACGAGCGTGCCGACCACCCCGGCCACCTCCGCGCCGCCCAGCGCGTCGCCCCCGGACACCGGGACGACCGAGGGCGGCAGCGGCGAGACGTCCGGCAACGGCGGCAGTGCGGGAGCCGGCGGCCCGGGCGGCGACGGCGGCAACACGGCCGCGGGTGCCGACGCCGGGGGCGTCACTCCGTGAAGGCGTCCATGACGGCCTCGTACGCCCCGGTCCACCAGACGACCAGGGCGGACGAGGCCGGGAAGAGCGGGTCGGCGCGCCGGTCGTCGCGCAGGTAGCGCCAGCTCAGCATCCAGAAGTCGTTGAGCCGTTCCCACCACACGCGGTGCACGGCGGCGGCGAGTTCGGCCTCCGGGACGGCGGCGGCGCGGCGGTAGGCGCGCGCGTAGGCACGGATCTTGTCCAGTTCCAGGGTGCCGCCGGGCGTCACGAAGAAGATGGCGGCGGCCCGTACGGCCTCCTCGGCGCGCGGCTGCACGCCGAGCCGGTCCCAGTCGACGATGGCGACGGGTTCGTCCTCGCGGTAGAGCAGGTTCAGCGGGTGGAAGTCGCCGTGCACCCAGCCGGTGACGGGTTCCGCCGCGTCGGGTTCCGGGGGGCGCCGGTGGGCGTGCCGGTCGAGCATCGCGCGCCGCTCCACCAGCCGGTACTCGGCGAGTTCGTCGAAGGCCTCACGCGGTGCCTGGTCGCGCACCCGCCGCAGCAGCGTCCCGATGAGGGCGTAGGTGTCCTGCGGGTCGGCGCCCGCGTGGCCGCCGGCCGGGCGGCCGGGCTCCTCGCCGGGGGCGGGCTGCACCTGGGCGAGCAGGGTGTGGACGAGGCCGAGCAGGGCGCCGAGGCGCCGGGACTCGGCGGTGGTCAGTTCGCTGCCCTCGCGGTGCCGGCCCTCGACCCAGGGGTAGAGGGCGAAGCGGCGCCCGTCGAGTTCGGCGACGGTGCGGCCGTCGGAGTCGGGCAGCGGCGGGGCGACGGGCAGGCCGAGGGCACCGAGGCGCTGGGTGGCGCGGTGCTGGCGGGCGATGACCGCGGAGTCGGCGGTGGCGGGCTCGACGTACAGCTTGAGGAAGAAGCTGCCGCGGGTGGTCGCCAGCCGGAATCCCTTGTTGAGCAGGCCTTGGGCCACGGGTTCGCAGGACAGCGGATCGCCGGCGTCGGCGTATCGGCGCAGCAGGGCGTGCAGGGTCCCGCCGGAGGGCGGCGCCGTCGCCGTACTCCCGATCACCAGGCAGATGCTAGATCATTTCGGTGGTGGACTCGCGGGTCGAGGCGTACGTACACATAGCCCGGTGACGGGGTTGTATCGTTTCGGGGTTCTGTGCCGAAAAGCGCACGCTGCTCCTCCGAGGGCTCGAAGGCCCGTGCCGTCCCGAGGAACTGCACCGCCCATCCGGCCTCGACGTCGTCGGCCTGGTAGGCGACGACGGTGCCGTCGACGCCCCAGGCGCGGCGGGTGCGGATCAGCACGGCGCCGTCGTGGACGACGTGCCGTGCGACGGCGATGTACGGCAGTGCCCGGCGGGTCAACGCCAACCGGCCGTACCGGGCCTTTCCCAGCAAGGCCAGCGCGGCGTGCCCCTCGAACTCCATGGCTCCACCTTGCCGGGGCGGCGGGACGTGGTTGCAGAGCACTCCGCCCCCAGCCCCCGGGGCCGATGGTCCCTTACCGGTCGGAATCGGGCGAGGTCGTGACCGTCATGCCGGGAACGCCGGGAATGCCGAGCACGCGATCCCGCAGCACCGGGAAGTCGGCGCGGGTCTTCGCGACGAGGCCGGGGTCGAGGTCGACGGTGAGCACCTCCTCGGCGGGGCCCGCCTCGGCGAGGACCACGCCCCAGGGGTCGACGACCAGGCTGTGCCCGGCGAGCTCGACGCCGGCGTGCGTCCCGGCGGTCCCGCAGGCCAGGACGAAGGCCTGGGACTCCACGGCCCGGGCGCGGGCGAGCAGGGTCCAGTGCTCGCGGCGCCGGGCGGGCCAGCCGGCGGGGAGGACGACGAGTTCCGCGCCCGCGTCGACCAGCAGCCGGAACTGCTCGGGGAAGCGCAGGTCGTAGCAGGTGGCGAGGCCCACGCCGACGCCCTGGACCCGGGTGGTCACGATCCGGTCGCCGCCGCTCATGAGGACGGCCTCGCCGCGGTCGAAGCCGAAGCGGTGGATCTTGCGGTAGCTCGCCCGCAGTTCGCCGTCCGGGGAGAAGAGCAGGGAGGTGTTGTACAGGGAGCCGTCGGCCGCCCGTTCGACGACGGAGCCCGCGTGCAGCCAGACGCCCGCGTCGAGCGCGGCGGCGCTCATGACCTGGGCGGTGGGTCCGTCGAGGGGTTCCGCCTCGGCCTCGAAGAGGTCGGCGGCGAAGGCGCCGACCGGCCAGAGCTCGGGCAGCACGACGAGGTCGGACCCGGCCCGGTCCCGTACGAGCGCGGCGGCGCGTTCGCGCCGGGCGTGCACCGGTTCCGCCGGGTCGACGTCCATCTGGATCAGGGAAACGCGCACCGTACCACCGCCCATGAGTCGGGACATCCTGCCGGGCCTACGATCGTCACACGAAAGCACTCCCGTGGTGTCACTGCGCAGCGTAATTTAAGGCGCACACCACGACCGCGCACCGACCGTCGAGGGGTCCCGTGACCGGCACCGTCCACAGCCAGCTCCAGCCGTACATCGACGCCTGGACCCACTCCATAGAATCCATAGCCGAGTTGGTCCGCCCCGTTCCGGCGGGCGCATGGAACCGGCCGACCGAGTGCCCTTACTGGTCCGTCCGTGACGTTGTGTCACACGTGATCGGTTTTGAATGCGAACTGCTCGGCGATCCGCGCCCGATCCACACACTTCCGAGCGATCTGCGTCACATGACCTCGGAGTACGCCCGCTATGTGGAGGTGCCGGTCGACAAGCGGCGCCACCACACCCCGCCCGAGGTGTTCGGCGAGCTCGACTACACGATCATCCGCCGGGCCCGCCAGCTGCGGAACGAGACCCGCGCCCCGCAGGACACCGTCCGCGGCCCGATGGGCAAGGAGATGACCCTCGAAGGGCTGCTGAAGTGGCGGGTCTTCGACGTCTGGGTGCACGAGCAGGACTTGCGCCGCGCGCTGGGCGAGCCGGGCAACCTCGACTCCCCCGCCGCGGTCCTCGCCCGCGACTGGATCCTGGCCGAACTGCCGAAGGCCGTCGCCGAGCGGGCGGGCGCGCCGGCCGGCTCCGCGGTCGTCTTCGACGTCCACGGGGAGCAGGAGTTCATGCGCACCGTCCGGGTCGGCGCCGACGGCAAGGGCTCGATCGACGGCAGCGTCTCCCTGGGGCCCGCGGTGACGATGACCATGGACTGGGAGACCTTCGTCCGGCTGACCTGCGGCCGCACCCGGGCCAAGGCGGTCGAGGACCGGATGAAGATCGAGGGCGACCAGACGCTGGCCGAGGCGATCCTGGCCCACATCGCGATCACGCAGTGAGCCGGGAGGGGGCGTTCATGTCCCGGCCGGGACGTGGACGCTCTCGACGCGGCTGACCGCGATCCGCTGCCGCTCCAGCCGCGCCGCGCGGCCGCGCAACCGCAGGATCTGGACGGTGCCGGCCGCCTGGAGGACGAAGACGCTGCTCCAGGCGATCCGGTAGTCGCCGCCGCTCGCGTCCAGCAGGATGCCGATGGCCAGCAGCGCGGCCATCGAGGCGGTGAAGCCGCCGATGTTGACGATGCCGGAGGCCGTGCCGAGACGCTCCGGGGGGTTGGCCGGGCGGGCGAAGTCGAAGCCGATCATCGACGCCGGCCCGCAGGTCCCCAGGACGACGCAGAGCAGCACCAGCAGCCACAGCGGGGCGTGCTCGGACGGCCACACCAGGACCGCCGCCCACATCACGGCGGTGGCGCCGACGACGCCCAGGGTGAGCGGCATCCGGGCGCCGTGGTGGCGGCCGATGATCTGGCCGAAGAGCATGCCGAAGACCATGTTGGCGACGACGACCACCGTCAGCAGGGTGCCGGCCGCCTCGCGGGACAGCCCCTGCGCCTCGACGAGGTAGGGCAGCCCCCACAGCAGCAGGAACACCATGCCGGAGAACTGCGTGGTGAAGTGCGTCCACATCCCGAGCCGGGTGCCCGGCTCCCGCCAGGCCGCGGCGATCTGCCGCTTCACGTAGCCGCGCCCGTGGTGCTCGGCGGGGGCGGGCTCGAAGCCCTCGGGGTGGTCCTTCATGAACAGCAGGACGAGGACGAGGACGAGCGCGCCGCCCAGGGCCGTGCCGACGAAGGTCGGCGTCCAGCCGGCGGAGTGCAGCAGCCGTGCCAGCAGCACGGTGCTGAGCAGGTTGCCCGCGACGCCGAACAGCGCCGCGCCCTGCGCGATCATCGGCCCCCTGCGGGCCGGGAACCACCGCGAGCCCAGCCGCAGCACGCTCACGAACGTCATGGCGTCGCCGCAGCCCAGCACCGCGCGGGCGGCGAGCGCCATGCCGTAACCGTGCGACAGGGCGAAGCCGAGCTGGCCCGCGGTGAAGAGCACGACGCCGATGGTCAGCACCCGCTTGGTGCCGAGCCGGTCGACCATCAGGCCGACGGGTATCTGCATCCCGGCGTAGACCAGCACCTGCAGGATCGAGAACGTGGACAGCGCGGACGCGCCTATGTGGAAGCGGTCGGCGGCGTCGATGCCGGCGACGCCGAGGCTGGTGCGGTGCACGACCGCGACCATGTAGACGAGGGTGCCGATGCCCCAGACCCCGACCGCCCTGGCGCCACCGGGCGGTTCACCGGTGGTGGTGACTGTCGATCCCATTACTCCCCCCGGGCCAAGTGGTTCACCCAGCTGACGTGGCGTTCGACCAGAGCGGCGGCCGCGCCGGCGTCCCCGGCGCGCAACGCGTCGAGGATCTCGGTGTGTTCGGTGATGTTCTTGGCGATGCGGCCGGGGTCGGCGTGCATGGTCGCCACCCCCATCCGCAGCTGACGGTCCCTCAACTGGTCGTACAGATGGGACATGATGCGGTTGCCGGCGGCACGCACGATTTCGGCGTGAAAGCTGCGGTCCGCCATGGCGAAGGCGGCGAGGTCGCCGGTGGCCGCGTGGCCGCGCTGCTCGTCCAGCAGCTCCTCCAGCCGGGACAGCAGCGGCGCGGGGACGGGTTCCAATTTCAGCACCGCGTGCCGCTCCACCAGCAGCCGGGTCTCCACGACGTCGGCGATCTCCTGTGCGGAGACCGGCAGCACCAGCGCGCCCTTCTTCGGGTACAGCTTCAGCAGCCCCTCGGCCTCCAGGCGCAGCAGCGCCTCCCGCACGGGGGTCCGCGACACGCCCACGGCCTCGGCGAGCTCGCCCTCGCTGAGGAGGGTGCCGCCCTCGTAGCTGCGGTCCAGGACGGCCCGCTTGACGTGGGTGTAGACCCGCTCGGCGGCGGGTGGCTGCTTGGGAGCGGGTTCGGCGGGCGCGGCGGTTGCGGCAGGGCTGTTGCTCATGATGCGCACATCATAGATACAACAGGTATGCGGCAGTAGCTCACGTCCGCGATACGGACGGGCACGCGGGGTGCCCCGTCAGTTTTTGGACGGTCCTGCCGGTCCGGAGGGCCCTGCCGGTCCTGACGTTCCCGGCGGCCCGGGGTCCTGGGGGCGGTCCGGGCGTTCGGGCCGCTCGGGGTGCAGCCGGGCGACGTAGGCCGCGGCCTGGGTGCGGCGCTGCATGCCGAGCTTGGCCAGCAGCGAGGAGACGTAGTTCTTGACCGTCTTCTCGGCCAGGTGCAGCCGCTCGCCTATCTGCCGGTTGGTGAGCCCCTCGCCGATCAGGTCCAGGATGCGCTTCTCCTGGTCGGTGAGGTCGGCCAGCCGGTCCTCCGCGCGCTCGGCGCCGCCCCCGCGCAGCCGCTCCATCACCCGGGCGGTCGCCGCGGGGTCCAGCAGCGACCTCCCGGCGGCGACGTCCCGCACGGCCCCCACCAGGTCGCTGGCGCGGATGTCCTTGAGCACGTAGCCGGCCGCGCCCGCCATGATCGCGTCGAAGAGCGCCTCGTCGTCCGCGTACGAGGTGAGCATCAGGCACTTGGTCTCCGGCTGCCGGGACCGGACCTCCCGGCAGACCTCCACGCCGCTGCCGTCGGGCAGCCGGACGTCCAGAAGGGCCACGTCGGGCCGGACCGCGGGCAGCCGCGCCAGTGCCTCGGCGGCCGTGCCGGCCTCGCCGACGACCTCGATGCCGGGCTCCGCGGAGAGCAATTCGTGCACTCCCCGCCGGACGACTTCGTGATCGTCGAGCAGGAATACCGCGATTGTCGACTTTTCGGGCACAACTTCAGCGTTGCACACCCGACCACGGCCGACCTCTTACGCAGATTCGATCCGCGGGATACCGTGCCGTTGTCCCGGTGGCCTGCGAGAACGTTCATTTACTAGGAAATCCAACCAAAACCGCAGGTAGAACCCTCTTCGCGCGAAAGCGGGAGGTGTGGGTAACGTTCACTTCGCAGGGCTGCCTGCCGGGGTCCATCAACACTTCCGGCTCGGCCGTGCCGCACACACCCCGTGCGCCGCGACGAGACGGTAGGAGCCGCACTGGCCGCCGGCGGATCCCGGGGGCCGGACAGACGGAGGAGCAAGCGTGAGCGTGAAAAGCACTGCCGCGAAGCCCCGTACGCCCCGTACGGGCACCCGCGGTGGCGCGAAGCGCCGTGAGGCCGAGCCGGAGCTGGTACAGCTCCTGACTCCCGAGGGCGATCGCGTCGAGCACAGTGAGTACTCCATCGACCTGAGCCCCGAAGAGCTGCGCGGTCTGTACCGGGACATGGTCCTGACCCGCCGGTTCGACGCGGAGGCCACGGCCCTGCAGCGGCAGGGCGAGCTCGGTCTGTGGGCCTCGCTGCTCGGCCAGGAGGCCGCGCAGATCGGCTCGGGCCGGGCGACCCGGCAGGACGACTACGTCTTCCCCACCTACCGCGAGCACGGCGTCGCCTGGTGCCGCGGGGTGGACCCGGTCAATCTGCTGGGCATGTTCCGCGGGGTCAACCACGGCGGCTGGGACCCCAACGAGAACAACTTCCACCTGTACACGATCGTCATCGGCTCCCAGACGCTGCACGCCACCGGCTACGCGATGGGCGTCGCCAAGGACGGCGCGGACTCCGCCGTCATCGCCTACTTCGGCGACGGTGCCTCCAGCCAGGGCGACGTCGCGGAGGCCTTCACCTTCGCCGCCGTCTACAACGCCCCCGTGGTGTTCTTCTGCCAGAACAACCAGTGGGCGATCTCCGAGCCCACCGAGAAGCAGAGCCGCGTCCCGATCTACCAGCGCGCCGCCGGCTTCGGCTTCCCAGGCGTGCGCGTGGACGGCAACGACGTCCTCGCGGTGCTCGCGGTCACCCGCGCCGCCCTGGAGCACGCCCGCTCCGGCCAGGGCCCGATGCTGGTCGAGGCCTTCACGTACCGCATGGGCGCCCACACCACCTCCGACGACCCCACCCGCTACCGCCTCGACGAGGAGCGCGAGCAGTGGGAGAGCAAGGACCCGATCCTGCGGCTGCGGGCCTACCTGGAGAAGGAGGGCATCGCCGACGAGGCCTTCCTCGCCGGGATCGAGGAGGAGAGCCTGGCGCTGGGCAAGCGGGTCCGCGAGGCCGTGCGCGCCATGCCCGACCCCGACCCGATGTCGATCTTCGAGAACGTCTACGCCGACGGACACGCGCTGGTCGACGAGGAGCGCGCCCAGTTCGCCGAGTACCTCGCCGCCTTCGAGGAGGGCCACTGACATGGCAACGATGACCATCGCCAAGGCCCTCAACGAGGCGCTGCGCAAGGCCCTGGACACCGACCCCAAGGTCGTCCTCATGGGCGAGGACATCGGCAAGCTCGGCGGTGTCTTCCGGATCACCGACGGCCTGCAGAAGGACTTCGGCGAGGAGCGGGTCATCGACACCCCGCTCGCCGAGTCCGGCATCGTCGGCACCGCGATCGGCCTGGCCCTGCGCGGCTACCGCCCGGTCGTGGAGATCCAGTTCGACGGTTTCGTGTACCCCGCGTACGACCAGATCGTCACCCAGCTCGCCAAGATGCACGCGCGCGCCCTGGGCAAGATCAAGCTGCCGGTCGTCATCCGCATCCCCTTCGGCGGCGGCATCGGCGCCGTGGAGCACCACAGCGAGTCGCCCGAGGCGTACTTCGCGCACACCGCCGGACTCAAGGTCGTCACTCCCTCGACCCCGCAGGACGCCTACTGGATGCTCCAGCAGGCGATCGAGTCCGACGACCCGGTGATCTTCCAGGAGCCCAAGCGCCGTTACTGGGACAAGGGCGAGGTCGACACCGAGTCCATCCCCGCGCCGCTGCACAAGGCCCGTACCGTCCTGGAGGGCACCGACCTCACGCTGGTCGCCTACGGCCCCATGGTGAAGGTCTGCCTGGAGGCCGCCGCGGCGGCCGCCGAGGAGGGCCGTAGCCTGGAGGTGGTGGACCTCCGGTCCCTGTCGCCGATGGACTTCGACGCGATCCAGGCCTCGGTCGAGAAGACCCGCCGCCTGGTCGTCGTGCACGAGGCCCCCGTCCAGCTGGGCACCGGCGCGGAGATCGCGGCCAGGATCACCGAGCGGTGCTTCTACCACCTCGAGGCACCCGTGCTGCGGGTCGGCGGCTTCCACGCGCCGTACCCGCCGGCCCGGGTCGAGGAGGAGTACCTGCCGGGCCTGGACCGTGTACTCGACGCGGTCGACCGCGCGCTGGCGTACTGAGGAGAGGGTTGTGACGACAGTGGCAGCACCGCAGCGCTTCCGCGAGTTCAAGATGCCGGACGTCGGCGAGGGACTCACGGAAGCGGAGATCCTCAAGTGGTACGTCAAGCCCGGTGACACCGTCACCGACGGCCAGGTGGTCTGCGAGGTCGAGACCGCCAAGGCCGCCGTCGAACTGCCGATCCCCTTCGACGGGATCGTGCACGAACTGCGCTTCCCCGAGGGCGAGACGGTCGACGTCGGCACCGTGATCATCTCGGTGGACACCGGCCAGGGCGAGGCGGAGGAGGCTCCGGCCGCCGCCCCCGCGCAGGCCGCCGCCCCCGAGCCCGTCGAGCCCGAGCAGAAGCGCCAGCCCGTACTGGTCGGCTACGGCGTGGCCGTCTCCTCGACCAAGCGCCGTCCGCGCAAGCAGGCCGCCGTACCGGCGCAGGGTGCCGCCGGCGCGATCCAGGCCGAGCTCAACGGGCACGCCCCGGCCGCCGTCCCGGCCGAGCCCGTGGCTCCGGCGGCGCCCGCCGCCCCCGCCGCGGGGTTCGCGCCGACCGAGGCGCGTCCGCTGGCCAAGCCGCCGGTGCGCAAGCTCGCCAAGAACCTCGGGGTGGACCTGGCGGGGATCACGCCGACCGGTCCCCAGGGCACCATCACCCGCGAGGACGTCCAGAACGCAGTCGCACCGGCCGCTCCCGCGGCACCGGCGGCCCTGGCCGCCCCGACGGCCGTCCAGACCGCCCCCGCTGCGGCAGCGACGACGACGGCGCCGCTGGAGACCCGCGTCCCGATCAAGGGCGTCCGCAAGGCCACGGCCGCCGCGATGGTGGCCAGCGCCTTCACCGCGCCGCACGTGACGGAGTTCGTCACCTTCGACATCACCCGCACCATGCGGCTGGTGCAGGAGCTCAAGACCGACCCGGCTTTCACCGGCCTCAAGGTCGGCCCGCTCCTGCTCGTCGCCAAGGCCCTGCTCGTGGCGATCCGGCGCAACCCGGAGATCAACGCCGCCTGGGACGAGGCGAACCAGGAGATCGTCCACAAGGGATACGTCAACCTCGGCATCGCCGCGGCCACCCCGCGCGGCCTGATCGTCCCCAACATCAAGGACGCCCAGGCCAAGACGCTGCCCGAACTGGCCGCCTCCCTCGGCGACCTGGTCGCCACGGCGCGCGAGGGCAAGACCTCGCCGGCCGACATGCAGGGCGGCACGGTCACCATCACCAACGTCGGTGTCTTCGGCATCGACACCGGCACGCCCATCCTCAACCCCGGGGAGTCCGCGATCCTCGCCTTCGGCGCGGTCAAGGACATGCCCTGGGTCCACAAGGGCAAGGTCAAGCCCCGCCAAGTCACCACGCTCGCGCTCTCCTTCGACCACCGCCTGGTGGACGGCGAGCTCGGCTCCAAGGTCCTCGCCGACGTCGCGGCGGTCCTGGAGTACCCCAAGCGCCTGATGACCTGGGCCTGATCACCCCCGTCACACCATCGAGAAGGGCCCGGACGTGTGTGCGTCCGGGCCCTTCTTGCGCGTGTCGCCCCCCACGGGGGCCGTATCTGTGACGTCATACGGCCATGGCGGTATCCATCTCGATGATCCTGCTGCTGGCAGTCCTCACGCTGGTGCTCCTGCGCGCCAAGTCGCTGAAGATCTCCCACGCCCTGCTCTGCATGCTCCTCGGCTTCTGCCTCGCGAGTTCCAGCCTGGCCCCCACCATTCACTCCGGCCTCATCGCCACCACCGACGTCGTGGGCGACCTACGCCCCTGAGCCGCCGCTCTGTCGGACCGCTCCGGCACACTGCGCCGGTATGGACACCCGACAGTTCTGGCGGCTCATCGACGACGCCCGCGCCCGAGTCCCCGACCCCGCGGACCCCGAGGTGGTCGCCGCCCGCGCTTCCGGCCTGCTCGCGGAGCAGCCCCCGGAGCGGATCGTCGCCGTCCAGCAGGCCCTGTGGGACCTCATGGCGGCCTCCTACCGAGCGCCCCTGTGGGCCGCCGCTTATCTGATCAACGGCGGCTGCTCCGACGACGGCTTCGACTTCCGCGGCTGGCTGATCACCCAGGGCCGCGAGGTCTTCGGCCGCGCCGTCTCCGACCCCGACTCCCTCGCCGGCCTCCCCGCCGTCCGCGCCGCGTGTGCCGCTACCGGCCCGGACCTCGAGGGCGAGGCGACCCTCGGCATCGCCTGGGACGCCTACCGTGCGGCGACCGGTGAGGACCTCCCCGACGACGCGTTCACCATCCGCTACCCGGATCTCGACCCCGCCTGGCGCTTCGACTTCGGTGACACGGCCGAGGTGGCCCGCCACCTGCCCGCGCTGGCGGCGCTCTGACCACCTCGCGCGGGTGGCATCCTTGCAGCATGAACGACGCCGCTCCCACCCCCCGCCGTGCCCGTGTCCGTGCCCCCGAGCTGATCGGCAAGGGCGGCTGGCTGAATACCGGCGGGAAGCAGCTGAACCTCTCCGACCTGCGCGGATCCATTGTTCTTCTCGATTTTTGGACGTTCTGCTGCATTAACTGCCTGCACGTCCTGGACGAGCTGCGCGAGCTGGAGGAGAAGCACCGCGACACCGTCGTGATCGTCGGCGTGCACTCGCCGAAGTTCGTGCACGAGGCGGAGCACCAGGCGGTCGTGGACGCCGTGGAGCGGTACGGGGTGCACCACCCCGTGCTGGACGACCCCGAGCTGGCGACGTGGAAGCAGTACGCCGTGCGGGCCTGGCCCACGCTCACGGTGATCGACCCCGAGGGCTACATCGTCGCCCAGCACTCCGGGGAGGGCCACGCGCACGCGCTGGAGGCGCTGGTCACGGAGCTGGAGGAGGAGCACGCGGCGAAGGGCACGCTGCGGCGCGGGGACGGGCCGTACGTGCCGCCGGAGCCGGTGGCGACGCATCTGCGGTTCCCGGGGAAGGCGCTGCGGCTGCCGTCGGGGAATCTGCTGGTGTCGGACACCACGCGGCACCAGCTGGTGGAGCTCGCGCCGGACACCGAGACCGTGGTGCGCCGGATCGGGGAGCCGGGCGACTTCAACGAGCCGCAGGGCCTGGCGCTGCTGCCGGACGGCAGGGTGGTCGTCGCGGACACCGTGAACCACCGGCTGCGCGCGTTCGACCCGGCCAGTGGCGCCCTGGAGACGGTGGCCGGGACGGGCAGGCAGTGGTGGCAGGGGTCGGCGACGTCGGGTGCGGCGCTGGAGGTGGACCTGTCCTCGCCGTGGGACGTGGCCTGGTGGGACGGCAAGGTGTGGATCGCGATGGCCGGTGTCCACCAGCTGTGGACGTACGACCCGCAGGACGGCACGGTGCGGGTCGCGGCCGGTACGACCAATGAGGGCCTGGTGGACGGCGCGGCGGACGAGGCGTGGTTCGCGCAGCCGTCCGGACTGGCGGCGGCCGGGGACCGGCTGTGGGTCGCCGACTCCGAGACCAGCGCGCTGCGCTGGGTGGAGCGGGCGGAGAGCAATGACGGCGCCGGCGACGGCTACGCGGTGCGCACGGCCGTCGGCACGGGACTGTTCGACTTCGGCCACCGTGACGGCCCGGCGGAGCAGGCGCTGCTCCAGCACCCGCTGGGTGTGACGGCGCTGCCCGACGGCTCGGTCGCGGTCAGCGACACGTACAACCACGCCCTGCGCCGGTTCGACCCGGCCTCGGGCGAGGTGACCACGCTGGCGACCGATCTGCGCGAGCCCTCCGGGGCCGTGCTGGACGGCGACGAGGTGGTGGTCGTGGAGTCGGCGCAGCACCGCCTGACGCGGCTGCGGCTGCCGGAGGAGGCCGTGCGGGTGGAGGCCGCGGCGCACCGTACGCAGCGTCCCGCCACGGAGGTGGCGCCGGGGGCGCTGCGGCTGGACGTGGTGTTCTCCGCGCCGGCCGGCCAGAAGCTGGACGAGCGCTACGGGCCGTCGACCCGGCTGCTGGTGAGCTCGACGCCGCCCGGGCTGCTGCTGGAGGGCGAGGGGAAGGGAACGGACCTGTTCCGGGACCTCGTGCTCAACGCCGAGGTGCCGGAGGGGGTGTTGCACGTGTCGGCGATGGCCGCCTCGTGCGACGACGACCCGGACAACGAGTTCCCGGCCTGCCATGTGCACCAGCAGGACTGGGGTGTCCCCGTGCGGCTGAGCGGCGACGGGGACACCCGTCTGGCCCTGGTGCTGGCGGGCATGGACGCCTGAGGCGCCGTCATGCCGGTCAGATGCGCGGGTAGTGGCGGTCCCGTTCCTCGATGACCGGCATCGGCTCCACGACGCGGCGCCGCCGGAAGATGCTGACGTACGCGGCCACGCCGATGACGCCGACCGCCATCATGATGAGGCCGACCAGGTCCAGGTTGACCCCGGCCATGTGCCAGTCGGTCGCGAAGGTGAGGATGGCCCCCACCGCGATCAGGCCGATGCAACCGCCGATGCCCATGATGTCCGCCTCCGAACTGGTTTGGCTCCAGGAGCTGTAGAGCTTCGCCTACCCGGGGGCGGACATCTCATGACCGCGGCGTGCGGTCAGTCCCCGAGGAAGGACTTGAGCGCGCTCGCGAGCAGGAACGGGTCGTCGGCGCCGCACAGTTCGCGTGCGGAGTGCATCGACAGGATCGGCACGCCGATGTCCACGGTCGCGATGCCGTGCCGGGCCGCGGTGATGGGGCCGATGGTCGTGCCGCAGGGCAGGGCGTTGTTGGACACGAAGAACTGCCACGGCACCCCCGCGCGGTCGCAGGCGGCGGCGAAGACGCCGCGGCCGGTGCCGTCGGTGGCGTAGCGCTGGTTGACGTTGACCTTGAGGATCGGACCGCCGTTGGGCATCGGCCGGTGCGTCGGGTCGTGCTTCTCGGTGTAGTTGGGGTGGACGGCGTGGCCGGTGTCGGCGGAGACGCACACCGTGCCGGCGAAGGCCCGCGCCCGGTCCTCGTAGCCGCCGCCGCGGGCGAAGACGGACCGCTCCAGGACGGTGCCGAGCAGCGGGCCGCCGGCGCCGGTGTCGGACTCGCTGCCGGTCTCCTCGTGGTCGAAGGCGGCCAGCACCGGGATGTACGGCAGGCCGGGCCCGGCGGCCGCGGCCAGGGCGGCGGTGCCGGCGTGGACGGAGAGCAGGTTGTCCAGCCGGCCGGCGGCCAGGAACTCGCGGTCGCGGCCGAGGTAGGCGGGCGGCTGGACGTCGTGGGTCATCAGGTCCCAGCCGACGATGTCGGCGGCGGCGACGCCGGTCTCCTCGGCGAGGAAGGCCATCAGCGCGCCCTCGTCGGGCTCGCCGAGGCCCCAGACCGGCTGCATGTGCCGCTGCTTGTCGAGCTTGAGCCCGCTCTCGTTGACGCCGCGGTCCAGGTGGACGGCGAGCTGCGGCACCCGCAGCAGTGCGCGGTCGATGTGGACCAGGGGCGTGCTGCCGTCGCGGAGCACCAGGCGGCCGGACAGCCCGAGGTCGCGGTCGAGCCAGGTGTTGAGCAGGGCGCCGCCGTAGATCTCCACGGCGATCTGGCGCCAGCCCAGGGCGCCGGAGTCGGGCCGGGGCTTGACGCGCAGGTTGGTGGAGTCGGTGTGCGCCCCGACGATCCGGAAGGGGGTCGCGGGGTCCGCGCCCTCGGGCACGTACCAGGCGACGATCGCCCCGCCCCTCAGCACGTACCTGCCGCCGGCCTCGGCGTTCCAGGCCTCGGTCTCGGAGACCTGGCGGAAGCCCGCCTTCTCCAGGCGCTCGGCGGCACTGGCGACCGCGTGGTACGGCGACGGGCTGGCCGCGATGAAGGCGGCGAGGTCATCGGTGTGGCTGCGGTCGAAGTGGGGCTGAGGGTTCATGGTTCAAGGATAGGGACGCACGGCGGCCCGCTCCTCGTCGCAGGAGCGGGCTGCCGTAGCCGCTGTCGGTCCCGGCCGGAACCGGTCAAACCATGATCAGAAGGCCTCTTCGGGCAGGTCCATCACGTCGAGGGTGACGCTCTCGGCGGCGGAGCGCGCCACGGAGACCTGCGGCAGGATCTCGGCGGCGAAGTGCCGGGCCGCCGCGATCTTGCCGGTGTAGAAGGGGACGTCCTTGGCGGAGGCGCCGGCGGCCAGCTTCCCGGCCGCCACCGCGGCGCCCTTGAGCAGCAGGTAGCCGACGACCACGTCGCCCGAGGCGAGCAGCAGGCGGGTGGTGTTGAGGCCGACCTTGTAGATGGACTTGACGTCCTTCTCGGTGGCGGCGAGGTCGGTCAGCATCTGGCCGACGATCGCCTCCAGGTCCACGGCGGCCTTGGCGAGGTGCTCGCGGGCGGCCGCCAGTTCCTGGCCGCCGGTGCCCTCGGCGAGGAACTTCTTGATCTCCTCGGAGAGGGTGGTCAGGGCCGCGCCCTGGTTGCGGACGATCTTCCGGAAGAAGTAGTCCTGGCCCTGGATCGCCGTGGTGCCCTCGTAGAGGGTGTCGATCTTGGCGTCGCGGATGTACTGCTCGATCGGGTACTCCTGCAGGAAGCCGGAGCCGCCGAAGATCTGCAGGGACTGCGCCAGCTGCTCGTAGCCCTTCTCGGAGCCGTAGCCCTTGACGATGGGCAGCAGAAGGTCGTTGAACGCCTCCAGCTCCGCGGTGTCCTCGCCGGTGACCTCGGCCGCGGCGATCGCGTCCTGGATGGAGGCGGTGAACAGCACCAGGGCGCGCATGCCCTCGGCGTAGGCCTTCTGCGTCAGCAGGGAGCGGCGCACGTCGGGGTGGTGGGTGATGGTGACCTTGGGGGCGGCCTTGTCCATGAACTGCGCCAGGTCGGGGCCCTGCACGCGCTCCTTGGCGTACTCCAGGGCGTTGAGGTAGCCGGTGGAGAGCGTGGAGATCGCCTTCGTGCCGACCATCATGCGGGCGAACTCGATGATGCGGAACATCTGGCGGATGCCGTCGTGCTTGTCGCCGATCAGCCAGCCCTTGGCGGGGTGCTTGTCGCCGAAGGTCATCTCGCAGGTGTTGGACGCCTTGAGGCCCATCTTGTGCTCGACGTTGGTGGCGTAGACGCCGTTGCGCTCGCCCAGCTCGCCGGTCTCGAAGTCGAAGAGGTACTTCGGGACGAGGAAGAGGGACAGGCCCTTGGTGCCGGCGCCGGCGCCCTCGGGGCGGGCGAGGACGTAGTGGAGGATGTTCTCCTCCATGTCGTGCTCACCGGAAGTGATGAAGCGCTTGACGCCCTCGATGTGCCAGGTGCCGTCCTCCTGGGGGACGGCCTTGGCGCGGCCGGCGCCGACGTCCGAGCCGGCGTCCGGCTCGGTGAGGACCATGGTGGAGCCCCAGGTCTTCTCGACGGCGATCGCGGCGATCTTCTTCTGGACCTCGTTGCCCTCCTCGAAGAGGATGCGGGCGAAGGCCGGGCCGGAGGAGTACATCCACAGGGCCGGGTTCGCGCCGAGGACCAGTTCCGCGTACGACCAGATCAGGGACGGCGGGGCGGTGGTGCCGCCGATCTCCTCGGGCAGGCCCAGCCGCCAGTACTCGGCGGCCATGAAGGCCTTGTAGCTCTTCTTGAAGGTGTCCGGGACCGGCGCCGTGTTCGTCTTGGGGTCGAAGACCGGCGGGGTGCGGTCGGCGTCGGCGAAGGAGTCGGCCAGCTCGTTCTCCGCGAGGCGCGTGATCTCACCGAGGATGTCCCTGGCGGTCTCGACGTCCATCTCGGCGAACGGGCCGGTGCCGTAGATCGTGTCGCGCCCGAGGACCTCGAAGAGGTTGAACTCGATGTCGCGAAGGTTTGACTTGTAGTGGCCCATGGCGACGGCTCCGTCGGGGATCGGTCGGACGGCGGGATGCTCGCAGTCCTCGCAGCTTTATCACTTACCAGTCGGTAATGATGCTACCCGTCGGTAATAAAAACAACCCCTATCCGGCCGGATGTGACGCGGGCCCTTCGACTTCTGGAGGAACACCCCCGTCGCGGCGCCTCAGTTCGTCCACGGCTCCAAAGGCCGCGGCCGCGATCGGCACCGCCAGCAGCATCCCGAGGATGCCGGCCAGGCTCGCCCCCGCGGTGATCGCGAGCAGCACCACGGCCGGGTGCATGTGGACGGTGCGGCTCTGGATCGTCGGCTGCAGCACGTGCCCCTCCAGCACCTGCACGGCCAGCACGACGCCCAGCGCCCACAGCGCCACCAGCCACCCCCGGTCCGCCAGCGCCACCAGGACCGCCACCGCGCCGGAGATGAACGCCCCCAGATACGGAATGTACGCCCCGACGAAGACGAGCGCGCCCAGTCCCACCGCCCCGGGAACCCGCAGGATCAGCAGCCCGACGGTGATGCACACGGCGTCGATCAGCGCGATCAGCGTCGTCCCCCGCATGAAGCCCTGCACCGCGGCGAACGTGCGATGGGCGATCCGCTCCAGCAGCGGGCCGATGCCGTGCGGGGCCAGCTCGCGCAGCAGGACCGGGAAGCGGCCGCCGTCGCGCAGGAAGAAGAAGGTCAGCAGCAGCGCCAGCACCGCGGTCGCGATGATCTGGCCCACGATGCTGATGCCCGACACCACCCCGGAGGCCGCCTTGGCGCCGTACTTGGTGACGAAGGACTTCAGGCTGTCCACGGTGTCGTCCAGGGTGGGCCCCGACAGGCCCAGCTCCGGCATCACCTTGTGCGCGACGTCCTTCAGCGCGGCCACGATCTGGTCCCCGGAGTGCATGAGGCTCTGCACCACGATGAACGCCGCGCCCGCGCCGAACACCAGCAGGGCCGCGCACGTCAGCGCCGCGGCCAGCGACCGCTGCACCCGCGCCGCCCGCAGCCACCGGTACAGCGGACCCAGCAGGGCGCTGCCCAGCAGGGCCAGCAGGACCGGCGTCACGACCGCCGCGAAGGTGACGACGAGCCAGACCACCAGCGCGCCCACTCCGGCGAGGAGCAGCACGACGGCGCACCACGCGCCCGTCCGTCGCGCGGCGGCCGGCAGGAGGGGCGCGTCCACCCGCCCACCGGATCACGGCCCCGCGATGTCCGCATGCCGGGCACGGCGAACGGGTGGCGCCACGCGGTCGGATACGCTATTGACGGTCCGTAGAGGAAATCCTCACCCACAGTAGCGACTTGGGAGCAGCCGGCAATGGCTCGACACCTCATCACCAGCGCCCTTCCGTACATCAACGGGATCAAGCACCTGGGCAACATGGTGGGGTCCATGCTCCCGGCCGACGTCTACTCCCGTTATCTGCGCCAGCGCGGCCACGAGGTCCTCTACATCTGCGCCACCGACGAGCACGGCACCCCGGCCGAGCTCGCCGCGCAGGAGGCGGGCCTGCCGGTCGCCGAGTTCTGCGCCCAGCAGCACGACGCGCAGAAGGCGGTCTACGACGGCTTCGCGCTCTCCTTCGACTACTTCGGCCGCAGCTCCTCGCAGCAGAACCGGGAGATCACCCAGGCCATCGCCCGGGAGCTCAAGGAGAACGGCTTCATCGAGGAGCGCGCCATCCGCCAGGTCTACTCCCTGGACGACGAGCGCTTCCTGCCCGACCGCTACATCGTCGGCACCTGCCCGCACTGCGGCTACGACAAGGCGCGCGGCGACCAGTGCGAGAACTGCACCCGCGTCCTGGACCCGACCGACCTCATCGAGCCGCGCTCCGCGATCAGCGGCAGCAGCCGGCTGGAGGTCCGCGAGACCAAGCACCTGTTCCTGCTCCAGTCCGAGCTCTCCCACGAGGTCGAGGCCTGGGTCGACGAGCACGGCAAGGACTGGCCGACGCTCGCCTCCTCCATCGCCCGCAAGTGGCTGACCGAGGGCCTCCAGGACCGCGCGATCACCCGCGACCTGGACTGGGGCGTGCCGGTGCCGGCCGACACCTGGCCGGACCTGGCGGCCGAGGGCAAGGTCTTCTACGTCTGGTTCGACGCGCCGATCGAGTACATCGGCGCCACCAAGGAGTGGTCGGACGCCGCCGGCGAGGACGGGACCCGCGACTGGCGCTCCTGGTGGTACGACGTCGACACCGACGTCCGCTACACCGAGTTCATGGCCAAGGACAACGTCCCCTTCCACACCGTGATGTTCCCGGCGACGCTGCTGGGCACCCGCGACAAGTGGAAGAAGGTCGACTACGTCAAGGCCTTCAACTGGCTGACCTACTACGGCGGCAAGTTCTCCACCTCGCAGCGCCGCGGCATCTTCACCGACGCCGCCCTGGAGATCCTGCCCGCCGACTACTGGCGGTACTTCCTCATCGCCAACGCGCCGGAGTCCGACGACACGTCCTTCACCTGGGAGCACTTCGCCGCCTCCGTCAACAAGGACCTCGCCGACACCCTCGGCAATTTCGTCAACCGCGTGCTGTCCTTCTCCCGCAAGCGCTTCGGCGACGAGGTGCCCGCGGGCTCCGCGGCGGGCGAGGCCGAGCAGCGCCTCGGCGCGCAGATCGCCGAACTCCTCGCCGAGTACGAGCGGCACATGGAGGACCTCCAGTTCCGCAAGGCCGCGCAGGCGCTGCGCGCCCTGTGGAGCGCCGGCAACTCCTACCTGGAGGAGAAGGCGCCCTGGCTGGAGATCAAGACAGATCCGGACGGCGCCGCCCTCACCCTGCGCACCGCCATGAACCTCATCCACCTGTACGCGGTGGTCTCCGAGCCCTTCATCCCGGCCTCCGCCGCCGCCATGCGCGGCGCGTTCGCGCTGGCGGACGACACCGCGGTCTGGGTCACCGCCGACGAGGCCCGCGCACTGTCCGCGGTCCCGGCGGGCACCGCCTTCACCGTCCCGCCGGTGCTCTTCGCCAAGATCACCGACGAGGACCTCGACGCCTACCGCGAGCGCTTCGGCGGCCAGCCGGAAGCCGCCTGATGAGCGCGCCGGCGCCCGCCCCGGGCAAGACCCCCAAGTCCCCGTTCCTGCTCCTGCTGTCGGTCGGCCTGACACTGGCGCTGCTGGTCGCGGCCGTCATCGTCACCGTCTCGCTGACGGGCGGGCACGACGCCCGCACGGGCGCCGCCCCGGACGCGGGCGGCGCCTGCCGCGGCAGCAACGTCACCCTCCACACGGTCTCCCAGCGTTTCCGGCTGAAGCTGCCGGACGACGCGAAGGACCTGCACTACCTGGCGCACTCCGGCGGCCTGTCCGGGGAGTACGACCTGGAGATGCGCTTCCGCACCACGGCGTCCGGCCTCCAGCACTTCCTCGCCGGCTCCGGCCTGCCGAAGCTCAGCGGCAACGTGGACGTCCTGCGCACCGGAGTGCCCGAGGCCGACCCCTGCCGCCAGGACGCCGAGGGCCTGCGCCACGCCAGCTACGCCGGCGACCAGGTCGCCGGTGGCGCCGACCACGGCGCCTACGTCCGCGGCGTCGCCGTCGACGACTCCGACCGCGCCCGCCCGGTCGTCGCCCTCATCGCCATGGACACCTGACCCCTCGGGGCCGTCGTCCCATGGGGCGTGCATGCACACATGCATGCACCCGTGCGACACTCTCCCCATGGTTGCTCTTCAGATCCGCGATGTGCCCGAGGACCTGCGTGACCGACTTGCGGCCATAGCGGAGGAACGAGGGCAGTCGCTTCAGGCGTACCTGCTCGACCTCGTCCGCGACGAGGTGCGGCGCAGGGACAACCTGGCCGTCCTCGAGCGGTTCTCGAGGTCCACGTACGGCACGCGGCTTTCCGGAAGCGACGTCACGGACGCGTTGCGTACGGCGCGGGCGGAACGGGACGCGGAGCTCGGAGTGCCGGGCGGCGACGAGTGATCGTCGTCGATGCGTCCGTCTTCGCCTTCTCCCTCCTGGACGACGGCGCGACCGGTGGGCGTTGCCGGAGCGCCCTGGCGGCGGACGACCGCTGGATCGCGCCGCAGCACTGGACGATCGAGGTCATGTCCGTGATCCGCGGCAATCTGCTCGGCGGCAAGATCACGGCCGACCATGCCGCGGACGCGGTGGAGGCACTCCGCGAGCTCGACCCCGTTGTCCCGTTGACCCGGGTTCTGCTGCCCCGTGTGTGGGAACTCCGGGGCGACCTCACCGCGTACGACGCGGCGTACGTGGCCGCCGCGGAGGTGTACGGCTGCCCGCTGCTCACCACCGACGGACGGATGGCCCGGGCCGCCGGGATCCGCTGCGCGGTCGAGGTCGTCGGCTGACCGGTGCGGTGCGGGCCGTCGGACGCCCGAAACGCCGAGGGGCCCGGAACCAACAGGTTCCGGGCCCCTCGGCGTCGATGCGTGCGGCGGGCCGTCAGGCCTTCTTCTCGGGCTTCACGGGGGGTAGCCGCAGCGCGAGGTGCAGCTCGCGCAGCCGGGCCTCGTCGACCTCGCTCGGGGCGCCCATCAGCAGGTCCTGGGCGTTCTGGTTGAGCGGGAAGGCGATGGTCTCGCGGATGTTGGGCTCGTCCGCGAGCAGCATGACCATGCGGTCGACGCCCGGGGCGATGCCGCCGTGCGGCGGGGCGCCGAAGTGGAAGGCGCGGAGCATGCCGCCGAACTCGTGCTCGACGGTCTCACGGGTGTAGCCGGCGATCTCGAACGCCTTGTACATGACGTCCGGTTCGTGGTTCCGGATGGCGCCGGAGGAGAGCTCGACGCCGTTGCAGACGATGTCGTACTGCCACGCAAGGATGTCCAGCGGGTCCTTGGTCTGCAGCGCCTCCAGGCCGCCCTGCGGCATGGAGAACGGGTTGTGGGAGAACTCGATCTGGCCGGTGTCCTCGTTCTTCTCGAACATCGGGAAGTCGACGATCCAGCAGAAGCGGAACACGTCCTCCTCGAACTGCCCGGCCCGCTTGGCGGCCTCGACGCGGACCGCGCTCATGATCTTGGAGACCTCGTCGAACTCGCCGGCGCCGAAGAAGACCGCGTGGCCCGGCTTGGCGTCGACGGCGGCGAGCAGTGCCTTGACGTCGTCCTCGGTGAGGAACTTGGCGATCGGGCCGGTGAGGGAGAGGTCGTCGCCGACCCGCACCCAGGCCAGGCCCTTGGCGCCCTGCTCGACGGCGTAGTCGCCGAGGCCGTCGAAGAACTTGCGCGGCTGGTCGGCGGTGTCCGGCACCGGGAGGGCGCGGACGTGCTTGCCGGCGAAGGCCTTGAAGCCGGAGTCGGCGAACAGGTCGGAGACGTCGACCAGTTCGAGCTTGGCGCGCAGGTCGGGCTTGTCGTTGCCGTACTTCACCATCGACTCGCGGAACGGGATCCGCGGGAACGGCGAGGTGACGTGGCGGCCGCCGCCGAACTCCTCGAAGAGGTCGGTCATGACCTTCTCGATGACGCCGAAGACGTCCTCCTGCTCGACGAAGCTCATCTCGACGTCGAGCTGGTAGAACTCGCCGGGCGAGCGGTCGGCGCGGCTGTCCTCGTCGCGGAAGCAGGGCGCGATCTGGAAGTAGCGGTCGAAGCCCGCGATCATCAGCAGCTGCTTGAACTGCTGCGGGGCCTGCGGGAGCGCGTAGAACTTGCCGGCGTGCACGCGGGAGGGCACCAGGAAGTCGCGCGCGCCCTCGGGGGAGGTCGCCGACAGGATCGGGGTGGCCAGCTCGTTGAAGCCGAGCGCGGTCATCTCGCGGCGCAGGAAGCTGATGACCTGGGTGCGCAGCATGATGTTGCGGTGCATGCGGGCGCGGCGCAGGTCGAGGAAGCGGTTGGTGAGCCGCATCTCCTCGTTGGCGTTGTCCTCGGGGAAGACCGGGAACGGCAGCTGGTCGGCGGCGCCGAGCACCTCCAGCTCGGTGACCTCGACCTCGACCTCGCCGGTGGGCAGATCGGGGTTGACGTTCTCCGCGGTACGGGCGAGCACGCGGCCGTCGACGCGGAGCACGGACTCCTTCGACTGGTGGCTCAGGGCCTCGTACGCGGGCGAGCCCGGTCGGGCGACGAGCTGGACCACGCCGTAGTGGTCACGGAGATCGACGAAGAGGATGCCGCCCAGATCCCGGCGATTGTGCAGCCATCCACTGAGGCGCACTTCCGCGTCTACGTCGGTGGCTCGCAGCTCACCGCAGGTGTGGGACCGGTACCGATGCATCGTTCGTCCAAGTCGTCTGAGTGCGGGGATGAGGCGCACCCAGTCTACGGGCCCGTGCACCCGCGACCCCATTCGTATCAAGGGTGCAAACAAACTTAAAATATGACAATGCTGCCTATGTGCATCGAGGACGTGCTGTCCGCGCTCGGCATCGGCGTATGGCGCTGGGACCTCACCAGCGACCTGGTGGAGCTCGACGCGGTCGGCGCGGGACTGATCGGGCTGGCACCCCGGCCGCAGAAGGTGCGCTCGGGGACGGTCCGCGCCTGCTACGACGCCTGCGACTACGTGGACATGTCGGCGGCGGTGGCCCTGGCGACGGCCGAGGGCACGCCGTCCGAGTCCCTGCTGCGGGTGGTCGGCCCGGACGGGAGCGTGGTGCGCACGGTCGCGCTGCGGACCCGCGGCGTGCACTCCGCCGGCGGGCTGCCGGCGGAGATGGTCGGCACCCTGCACGAGGTGCCCGCGGTACCCGGGGCGCCCCCGGGCGGGGTGAGCACCGCCGTGCGGGAGCCCGCCGACCGGCGGCGGGCCCGCGAGGCCTTCCTCCTGGACGCGGGCCGCGCGCTGGCCGAGGCCGACAGCACGCAGGAGGTGCTGCGGGTCGCCGCCCACCTGTCGATGCCCGGCTTCTCGCCGGACGGGCTGGCGGTCTTCTGCGTACGGGGCGACCATCTGTCGGTCATCGGGCACCACGGGCAGCAGCCCGGCACCGAGACGCCCTTCGTGGAGATGCCGCTGACCACCGACTACCCGGCGGCGGTGGCCGCCCGCACCGGCCAGGCGGTCTACCTGCCGAGCCCCGAGGCGTACGCGGCGGACTTCCCGGCGACCTGGCCGCTGGTGCGGGGCTTCGGCCGGCGCTCCTGGGCCTATCTGCCGCTGGTCGTCGCCGGGCGGTCGATCGGCGCGTGGATGGCCGCCTTCCGCGAGCCCGTCGCCTTCACCCCCGACGAGCGCTCGGTGCTGACCACCGTCGCGCGGATGCTCGCCCAGGCGCTGTCGCGGGCGCAGGTGCACGAGTCGGAGCGCGAGCTCTCCGACGGCCTGCGGCACACGATGCTGCCCACGCGCCGTCCGCACATCGACGGCATGACCGTGACCACGCGCTATGTGCCCACCGGCGGCGGACTGCAGGTCGGCGGCGACTGGTACGACGTGATCGACCTGCCCTCCGGGCGCACCGCGCTGGTCATCGGCGACGTGCAGGGCCACGACGTCCGGGCGGCCGGGCTGATGGGCCAGCTGCGGATCGCGCTGCGGGCGTACGCGGCGGAGGGGCACGGTCCCGACGCGGTGGTGTCGCGCACCTCGCGTTTCCTGGCCGGGCTGACCGGCTGCTCGCGCACCGAGGACGACCGCTTCGCGACGTGCGTGTACATGGAGGTCGACCCGGTGCGCGGCACGCTGGACGTGGTGCGGGCCGGGCACCTGGACCCGGCGGTCCGGCTGCGGGACGGCACCGTGCTGACGCGCCGGACGGCCGGCGGTCTGCCACTGGGCATCGCCCCGGACTCGGACTACCCGACCACCCGCTTCACCCTGGAGCCCGGCGAGACCGTGCTGATCTGCACCGACGGGCTGATCGAGACCGGCGGCCACGACCTGGACAGCGGCTGGGAGCGGCTGCGCCCCGTGCTGGAGTCCGGCCCCGCCGACGATCTGGAGGCGCTGGCCGACGCGATGGTCGGCGCGGTCCACGGGCCCGCCTCCCACCACACGACCGGCCCGCTCGCCGACCGCCGCCAGGACGACATCGCGCTGCTGCTCCTGCGCCGCACCGCCGGTGCGCCGGTCTGCGAGGTGCCGCTGCGCCGCAGTGTGCTCACCGTCTCCCAGACCGACCCCCGGGAGGTCGCGGCGGCCCGCGAGGAGGTCCGCGCGCTCCTGCACGACTGGACGTGTGCCGAGCAGGTCGACGCGGCGGTGCTGCTGGTCTCGGAACTGACCTCCAACGTGCTGCTGCACACGGACGAGGACGCCGCCCTCTCCGCCCAGCTGCGGGGGATGCCGGGCGGCCGGCGGCGGCTGCGGGTGGACGTGCGGGACCGCTGCGACGAGATGCCGCACCTGCGCACGCCCGGGGAGACGGCCTCGTCCGGGCGCGGGTTGCTGCTCGTCCAGGGCCTGGCGGACGCCTGGGGCGTGGATCCGCTGGGTGACGGGAAGTCGATCTGGTTCGAGCTGTACGAGGCGCCCACAGCGCCCACAGCGGGCTAGCGGCCCGATACGCTTGCCCCCGTGTACGGCTACGACCAGAACGCGATGGCGGGTGCCGCGCCCCCGATGGGCGGGGCGCCCATGGGTGGTGCGCCGATGGGCGGGGGGTACCCCGAACCGTCGCCGCCGTCGCTCGCGGACGCGGTGCGCGCGTTCACGACCGGCTCGATGTCGGCCGAGGACTTCCAGGCGGTCTTCGCCACCTCCAAGGTGTACTGCCCGCGCGGTGACAACCCGGGCTTCCTGGCGCTGCACGACACGCAGCAGCCGGTGATCCCGATGTTCTCCTCGCTCAAGCAGCTGCGCCGGTACGCGGGCAAGGAGTCCAAGTACTTCGTCATCACCGGTGCCGAGGTGCTGGACCTGCTGCCGACCGGCTACGGCTTCGTGCTGGACATGGAGGGCGAGCACCGGATGGTGTTCGACGCCAAGGCCGTGGAGCAGATGGTGGAGTTCACGATGCGCCGGATGTACGGCTGACACCTGCGACACCTGTGACACCTGGCCGCCGCCCTCGTGGGGGGCGGTAACCGGACAAACACCCTGGGAATGCTTGCGGGATGTTGCGGGTTCAACTATGTTGAACGTTGAACTAACCGAGGAGGATCCGGACCATGCCCGCAGTGACCGTCGAGAACCCGTTGACCCTGCCGCGTGTCACCGCTCCGGCGGGCGCGAACGCGCGTCGCGCGCTGCAGGTGACGACCGCCCCGAGCGGCTTCGAGGGCGAGGGCTTCCCGGTGCGCCGGGCCTTCGCCGGGATCGACTACAAGAACCTCGACCCGTTCATCATGATGGACCAGATGGGCGAGGTGGAGTACGCGCCGGGCGAGCCCAAGGGCACCCCCTGGCACCCGCACCGCGGCTTCGAGACCGTCACGTACATCATGGACGGCGCCTTCATCCACCAGGACTCGCACGGCGGCGGCGGCACCATCAGCGACGGTGACACCCAGTGGATGACGGCGGGCAGCGGCCTGCTGCACATCGAGACCCCGCCGGAGTCGCTGGTCATGAGCGGCGGTCTCTTCCACGGTCTGCAGCTGTGGGTGAACCTGCCGGCCAAGGACAAGATGATCGCGCCGAAGTACCAGGACATCCGCGGCGGCAACGTCAAGATGCTGGCCTCCGAGGACGGCGGCGCCCTCATCCGGATCATCGCGGGCGACATCGACGGCCACCAGGGCCCGGGCGCCACGCACACCCCGATCACCATGCTGCACGTGTCGGTGAACCCCGGTGCCCGGGTGACGCTGCCCTGGCGCGCGGACTTCAACGCCCTGGCGTACGGCCTGGCCGGCCGTGGCACCGCGGGCCCGGAGAACCGGCCGTTCCGAATGGGGCAGGCCGTGGTCTTCGGACGCGGTGACTCGCTCACCATCGCCGCCGACGAGACCCAGGAATCGCGCAGCCCCAACTTCGAGGTCGTGCTTCTCGGCGGCCTGCCGATCCGCGAGCCGATGATGCAGTACGGCCCGTTCGTGATGAACACCCACGCCGAACTCGCCCAGGCCTTCGAGGACTTCCAGGCGGGCCGGCTCGGCAGGATCCCCGCCGGTCAGGAGTGATCCGGCGCCGTCGCGGCGGCATTTTGCATAACGCGGCCCCGGCCGGGAATCCGATTCCCGTCCGGGGCCGTCGCATACGGTGGGGACAGTTCCGCGCGGCGGGTCGTTGCGGTCTTCGTTGGCTGGTGCATTCACCCTGAGTGACTGCACGTGCACTTGCACGTGCAGATGCACGTGACTTCGATCTCTGGCTATCATCTCCCCTGTCCTGCACGGTACTTAATCTGGAGAGAAGCATGCGCCACACGTACAACGGCATGGCCGCGTCCGATCTCTCCGGAGTGGTGTGGCAGAAGAGCCGGCACAGCAATGCCAACGGACAGTGCGTGGAACTGGCGGCGCTGCCGGGCGGTGGCGTGGCCGTCCGCAATTCACGTTTTCCGGACGGACCGGCGCTGATATACACGAAGGAAGAGATCGAATCCCTCATTCTCGGGATGAAGAACGGGGAGTTCGATCACTTTGTGGCGAACTGACCGCAGACGTCACTTAAAGTGACGCCGCGTCGGCATCCTCCGGCTCCGGCAGTGCGAACAGCGCCCAGACGACCTTGCCGGCCCCGCTCAGCGGGTGCCAGCCCCAGGTCTCGCTGAAGGACTCCACCAGGTGGAGCCCCCGGCCGGACTCCGCGACGAAGTCCGGCGCCTTGGTGACGGGCCCGTGACTGCTGGGATCGCGGACCGCGCAGACTACGCGCGTTGACCACCGCACCAGGCTGAGCCGGACGCACCCCTCCGTGGGCTCCTCGGGCAGCGCGTAGCGCAGGGCGTTGGTGACCAGTTCCGAGGCGACGAGTTCCACGCCGTCCTGAAGTGCGTCCAGATTCCATGAGCGCAGGGTGGACCGGGTGAACCGGCGCGCGTCACCGACCGCCTCATAGCGCGGCGGAAGCGGGCATGAGGTGGCGCTCGACGACGAAAGCCGCTCGGGGGCCAGCCCATTCCATAACGGCTGCAGTCCCGTCGAGCTATCGGTCCACATGCGCACCACCCGGTATCGGCACGTACGTCATCGTCCCGTACGGCCGCTGGACGATGCAAGGGGCGGATGCACGTGCATTTGCATGCTGCGATACAGGTGGGGCGGAAGTGACGATCGAGAGTGACCGATCGCGTACTCAACGCAGTGCAAAGGTGGCACACTGCTGGATGCCACGGGGAGAAGGTAGGCGGAGATGACCACAGTTCAGTCGGGAAGCGGATCCATGGTGCGCCGCATCCTCCTGGGCTCGCAGCTGCGCAGGCTGCGCGAATCCAAGGGCATCACCCGTGAGGCCGCCGGCTGGTCCATCCGTGCGTCCGAGTCGAAGATCAGCCGGATGGAGCTCGGGCGCGTGAGCTTCAAGGAGCGCGACGTGGCCGATCTGCTCACGCTCTACGGGATCTCCGACGACGCCGAGCGCTCCACGCTGCTCGGGCTGGTCCGCGAGGCCAACATCGCCGGCTGGTGGCACGGCTTCGGCGACGTCCTGCCCTCCTGGTTCCAGACGTACGTGGGCCTGGAGGAGTCGGCCGCACGCATCCGCAGCTTCGAGAGCCAGTTCGTGCACGGCCTGCTCCAGGCCGACGAGTACAGCCGCGCCGTCATCGAGCTGGGCCGTCCGGGGGCGCCGGCCGAGGAGATCGAGCGCCGGCTGGACCTGCGGCACAAGCGGCAGAAGCTGCTCACCAGTGAGAACGCCCCGGCAATCGTCGCGGTGATGGACGAGGCGGTGGTGCGGCGCAGTTTCGGGGGCGCCGAGGTCATGCGCGCCCAGTTGCGGCATCTCGTGGAGGTGTCCCACCAGCCGAATGTCACGGTGCAGCTGCTGCCGCTGGAGTTCACCGGCTATTCGGCGGGCGCGAGCGGCACCTTCACGCAGCTGACTTTCCCGGAATCGGATGTCTCCGATGTCGTCTATGTCGAGCAATTGACCGGTGCCATGTACATCGACAAGCGGGACGAAGTGGACCAGTACCACGTCGTGATGGAGAAGCTGTGCTCGGACAGCCTCTCGCCGCAGGCCACACGGGACCGGCTGAACGGCATCCTCCACGCGATGTGACCGCCCCGCGGTTTCCCCGAACGAGCGGGTATTTCACGGGTTTTCTTGCATTTCACCCGATCGAGTGAAGTGATCCTTGACATGCCGATCAGTTCATCGGCCCGGTGATCTCATGCTCCGGTGGACCGGTACCTGCGCACCTACGAACGCAACGGGTGCCTCGTGGTGGAACTCAGCGGGGAGATCGACGTCGAGGCGGCGGTGGCGATCACCCCGGTCCTCGACGAGCTCACCCAGGCTCCCGGCCCGTCCCTGGTGATCGACCTCGGCCGGGTCCGCTTCATCGACTGCTCGGGGATCTCGGTGCTGTGCCGGGCCCGCCGGCGCGTCCTCTCCCACGGCGGGGCCGTCCAGCTCGTCTGCGCCCGCCCCATGACGTTGCGCATCCTGCGCGCCACCGGGCTCATGAGCGCCTTCCGGCCGGTCGCGGACCTCGACGCGGCGCTGGCGCGCCTGCGCACCGACCCGCAGGGCCCGCCGGAGAGCGCCCCCGGTCCCGCGGTCTAGTCGGCGCAGATCGCCGTGACGAACTCGGCGACGCGCTCCTTCTCCAGGTGGCGGGCGATGTCCGCCTCGCTGATCATGCCGATCAGCCGGTGCGCGGGGTGGTCGATGACCGGGAGCCGGCGGACCCTGGCCTCCTCCATCACTTCGAGGATCCGGTCCACCTCCTCGTCGCCCTCGATGATCTCCGGCCGTCCCTGGGCGAGTTCGCCGCAGGTCACCTCGGACGGGTCGCGCCCCTCCGCGACGCACTTCAGCACGATGTCCCGGTCGGTGACGATGCCGACCAGGACGTCGTCGTCCCCGCAGATCGGCAGGGCACCGACCCCCTGCTCGCTCATGATCCGGGCCGCGTCGGCCAGGTTCTCGCGCTCACCGATGCACATGGCGCCGGGATGCATGATGTCCAGGGCCGTGGTCATGACGGCGCCTCCTCCATGGCGTAAGTCGCCTCTTCCTTGCGTCCATCGTCACCCTGGTGGAGCAGTTCCGCGAGAGGGCGCACCCTGGAAGGGACACCGGGGACCGCAGGAGGTGCACGTCATGCAGACCCTCGTCGGATGGCACATCGAGATGGACTTCCATGAGGAAGGGGCCAGGACCAAGGCCGCGGCGCTGCTCCGCCTCCCGGACGGCACGGAGGTCAGGTCGCACGGCCACGCCAACCGCCATCCCGCCGACCCCTCCCAGGACCGGGTCGGCGAGGAACTCGCCGCCGCGCGGGCGCTGAACGATCTGGCCCGGCAGCTGCTGGGGAAGGCGGCGCACGAGATCGAGGAGGTCACCCACATCTCGGCGCACCCGCGGATCTGACCGCGGACCCGGCCGCCGGCCGGTCGGCCACGGCCCGTCAGAGCCAGTCGCGCCGCTTGAACACCAGGTAGAGGCTGACGCAGACCACGCCCATCAGCACGATCGCGAAGGGGTAGCCGAGCAGCCAGTGCAGCTCGGGCATGTGGTCGAAGTTCATGCCGTAGATCGTGCCGACGAGCGTGGGCGCGAACAGGATGGCGGCCCATGAGGAGATCCTCTTGATCTCCTCGTTCTGCGCGAAGCCCGCTTCCGCCAGCGCCCGCATCTCGGCGTTCTGCTGCTGGGCGACGAGCGTGGCGTTGAGCGTCAGCAGGTCGCCGAGCGCCTGGCGGAAGCCGTCGACGCGCTCGATGGTGTGGGTGACGTGGTCGGCGACGTCGCGCAGGTAGCGCTGGAGCTCCTCGCCGGTGCCGTACTTCTCGAAGCCCGCCTGGAGCCCCTCCAGCATCGGGGTGAGCGGCCGGGTGGCGCGCTGGAACTCCAGCACCTCCTGGGAGAGCTCGTAGATCCGGCGGGAGACCTGCGGGTCCCCGCCGAAGACCTGGATCTCGCTCTCCTCCATGTCCTTCTCGACACCCGCCACGACCGGCGCGTAACCGTCGACGACCGTGTCGAGTATCGCGTAGAGCACGGCCTCGGGGCCGAGCGTGAGCAGCTCGGGGTTGCTCTCCATGCGGCGGCGCACCGCGGACAGGTCGGGCGCCGAGCCGTGCCGCACGGTCAGTACGAAGCCGGGGCCGACGAAGATGTGCAGCTCCGCGAAGTCGACCTCCTCGGGGAGGTCCAGATAGCGCGCCGCGCGCAGCACGACGAACAGGGTGTCCCCGTACCGCTCCAGCTTGGGGCGCTGGTGGGCCTGGATGGCGTCCTCCAGCGCGAGCGGGTGCAGGTCGAACTCCTTGGCCAGCGAGACCAGCTCGGCCTCGGTCGGCCGGAACAGCCCGATCCACGCCATCGCGCCCGGTTCGGCGCGCAGTTGCGCGTACGCCTCGGCGAGGGAGGACGGGGTCGCGATGCGGCGGCCGCCGCGGTAGAGGCCGGCGTCCATGACGCTGCTGACCGCCACCCCGCCGGCGTCGGGCGACTCGGGCTCCAGGGACACGTGCTCCGCGCCGGAGGGCGGCGCGGGCTGCGGCGTGGGACGGGCGTGCTTGGCCGCCCTCGCCCTCGCCCGCTCCTTCGCCGAGTTCCTCAGCGCGCGCAGGGTCCGCAGACGACGTCCTGACACGGGCCACACCCCCTCTCAAGGGACACTTGTGCAGCCTAGCCGCGAAGTTTCGCGATCCGCCGGGTGCGGGGCGGCTGGGCGAGCAGCGGGAAACGGGCGGCCATCGGGCCGAGCCGGTCCCGGTCGGTGTCGCTCAGGGGCGCCCGCCCGGTGGCGGCGCGTGCGTACCGCGTGTCGTCCCAGTCCGCCGGCACCCGGCGGCCGAGGAGGCCGTCGAGCGTGCGGCGCACCTCACCGTGGCCCGCCGCCGAAGGACCCGGAGTGCCGGTCAGGCCCACCACGAGGTCGAGGTGATGGATCGTCGCCTCCACGGCCGGCCTGCGCATCACATCGCCGGCGCTGAGCACGTGGCCCTGGGGCGCGACGGGTGCACGGGCGCTCGCGCGCCGGGCGGCGTGCGTCACCGCCGCCGCGGTCCCCGGATACAGGTCGCGCAGCTGGTCGACGCGGAGGAACAGGCCGGCGGAGACCCTGACGAATCCCCGGGTGCCGATCGCGTCCACCGCGCCGTCCCGCCGAAGGCCCTGCCAAGAGGTGACGGCATCCCGGTCCGGCGGGCGCCCGGCAGGTGTGTGCAGGGCGACCGGACCGCGCTGCGCGTCCTCGAGGCAGTGGAGGAGCAGGTCGCGCACCGACCATCCGGCACAGCCGGTCGGCAGCCACGACAGCTGGTTGTCCATCGTCGCGACCGCGGCGCTGAAGGCGCCGTAGGCCGCGTCCAGCACCTCGGCAGGAGGGGGCGGGCAACCGTCCGTGCCGGTGTCGTCGGACATGCGGCCACCCTGGCAACGGGGCGCCCCCGGGCACAAGGCCGCGGCCGTCCGGGACGCGCCGGCGCCCGTCTGCCACGCAGGACACCGGGCCGCACGCCGGGAGGGGCCGAACGGGTGACGACCGTCCCGGCGACGTATCGGCACCCGTGCGCGCCTCGTTGGACAGTTCCCATCCGTGATCACTGATTGGAACCACGCTCGTGAACCGTATCGCCAAGGCCGCCGCTCTCACCGCCGCTGCGAGTGCCGCCGTCGTCGGCAGCGCCGGTGGCGCCCTCGCTCTCGACGGCCACGGGCACGGCGGCTCCCACGCCCAGGGCAAGGCCATCGGCTCCCCCGGTGTCATCAGCGGCAACGTCATCCAGGTGCCGGTGAACATCCCGGTCAACGTGTGCGGCAACTCCGTCAACCTCATCCTGTCCCTGGTCAACCCGACCCTGGGCAACGTCTGCATCAACCGCTGAACCCGGCGGGCCGGCGCCGGGGACCCGGCGCCGGCCCGATCGTGGACACCGCGGTCCTACGGCGGCCTCCGGGCCGCCGTTCGCATGTCCGCCCGCGCCCCGCCGCGGCCGCCGTTCGAACGGCGGTCCGCACGCGGCGGGCGGCGACGGGGGCCCGCGAGTAACCTGAGTCGCGGGGGCCGCGGCAGCCGATCACCAGGGACGCGACGGACCCGACTCCGGCGCCTTCGCCGCGGGCCTGCTCCTCATCGTCCTTCCCGTCCTTCCCGATGTCCGTGATCCCATGGGCGGTCCTCGCCGAGTGGGAAGAACGGTGGACGGAGCGTAACGTTGCGGGCGGATACGGAGTGGCTGGCCATGGGGACACCCGAGGAACACGCGGTCGCCGGCGTGGCGGATGCCGTCACGCTGGTGCTCGATGCCCGGGGCCTCGTACTGGCCTGGCCGCCGGCCGCGTGTCGGCTGCTCGGACGCGCCGCCGACGAGGTCGTGGGCCGGCCCGCGCAGGATCTGCTGGCCCCGCAGGACACGACGCGGCTCCCGGAGATCCGTTCGCGCTGCCGTTCCGAGGGCGGCTGGACCGGGGCGCTGCGGCTGCTGCACGCGGACGGCTCCGTGCGGACGCTCGGTGTACGCGTGGCGGCCCTGCCCGCGGAGGCCACCGGTTCCGGGGCCCGCTGGCTGGTGCTGGCCGCGGACTCCTCGCTCACGGCGCGCTCGGACGCCTCCGGGCTGACCACGACGATGCTGGAGCGGATCGTCGGCCAGACGCCGATCGGGCTGGCGGTGGTCGACACCGAGCTGCGCTGCGTGTGGTCGAACGCGGCACTGGAGCGGTTCGGCGGCGGCCCCGCCCAGGAGCGGATCGGGCGGCGGCTCGCGGAGATCCAGCCCGGTCTGAACGCCACGGTGCTGGAGGCGCAGATGCGCCAGGTCCTGGAGACCGGCGTGCCGGTGATCGACTACGAGCACGTGGGCCGCTTTCGTACCGCCCCGCGCCGGGAGCAGGCGCACTCGATGTCCTTCGTCCGCCTGGAGGACGAGCGCGGTGTCCCGGTCGGGGTCTGCTACTCCGTGATCGACATCAGCGAGCGCTGGCGGGCCCGCCAGCGGCTGTCGCTGCTGGACCGCGCGAGCGAGCAGATCGGCCGCACGCTGGACGTCATGCACACCGCGCAGGACCTGGCGGACGTGGTGGTGCCGGACCTGGCCGACTACGTGACCGTGGAGCTGCTGGAGTCGGTCATCAAGGGCGCCGAGCCGCAGCCCGGCCCGATCGACGACCCGCTCACCACGACGCTGCGCCGCGCGGGCATGCGGGCGGCCCGGCAGGGCGAGCCGGAACCGGCCTTCGGCTTCGGGGCGGTCACCGCCTACCTGCCGGACTCACCGCCGATCCGGGCGCTGACCGACGGCCGGTCGTGGTTCACGCCCCGGCTCGACCCGCTGGGGCTGGAGTGGTCCGCGGGCGTGCCCGGGGGCCGGGCGCGGCGGTTCGGCGAACTCGGCCTGCACACCGCCATGGTGGTGCCGATCCGCGCCCGGGGGGTCACCCTCGGCGTGACCCTGTTCTTCCGGGTCCGCAGGGCCGAGCCCTTCGACGCGGAGGACCTGCGGCTGGCCGAGGAGGTGATGGCGCGCGCCGCCGTGTGCGTGGACAACGCCCGCCGCTACACGCGCGAGCGGGATGCCGCGCTGGTGCTCCAGCGCAGTCTGCTGCCGCACGTCTTCCCCCCGCAGGACGCCGTGGACGTGGCCACCTACTACCGTCCGGCCGACGAGCTGTCGGGGGTGGGCGGGGACTGGTTCGACGTCGTCCCGCTGTCCGGCGCCCGGGTCGCCCTGGTGGTCGGCGAGGTGGTCGGCCACGGTATCGACGCGGCGGCCACCATGGGGCAGTTGCGCACGGCGGTGCGGACGCTGGCCGATCTCGACCTGCCGCCCGAGGAGTTGATGGCGCACCTGGACGACCTGGTGGTGCAGGTGGCCAGGGAGCAGCGCGACGCCCTGCCGGCGGGCGGGGACGCCGGGGTGCTCGGGTCGAGCTGCCTGTACGTGACGTACGACCCGGTGAGCCGGCAGTGCGCCATGGCCAGTGCCGGGCATCTGCCGCCCGCGGTGCTGTCGCCGGGACGTGACGCGGTGCTCTTTCCGGACGTGCCGATCGGGCCCTCGCTGGGTCTGGGCGGACTGCCCTTCGAATCCGCGGAGTTGACGCTCGAGGAGGGCAGCGTGCTGGCCCTCTACACCGACGGCCTGCTCGCCTCCCCGGGCAATCCGAACGCCATGACCTTGCAGGACACCGGGCGCGACCGGCTGCGCGCGGCGCTGGAGGGCGGCGACCTCCCGCTGGACGGCCTGTGCCGCAGCGTCGTCGACGAACTCGCCCCGACACGGCCGACGGACGACGTGGCGCTGCTGCTGGCCAGGACGCACAGTCTCGACGCGGGCCGCGTCGCCTCCTGGGAGCTGGCCAGCGACCCGGCCGTGGTGGGCCGGGCCCGTGAGATGTCCACCCGGCAGCTCGACCAGTGGGGGCTGCCCGGTCTCGCGTTCACGACCGAACTCGTGGTGAGCGAGCTGGTCACCAACGCGATCCGGCACGCCTCCGGTCCCATCCGGCTGCGGCTGATCCTGCAACGGGCGCTGATCTGCGAGGTCTCGGACTCCAGCAGCACCTCGCCGCACCTGCGGCATCCCCGCACCCTGGACGAGGGCGGCCGGGGGCTCTTCCTGATCTCCCAGTTCGCCCAGCGCTGGGGGACCCGCTACACGGGCGAGGGGAAGATCATCTGGGCCGAGCAGTTCCTGGACGGCCAGGGTCCGGGCACCGGTGCCGGTACCGACGCGGGCGGGATCCCGCTGCACGAACGGGTCTGACCGACTCCATTTCCGATGGTCCAGACCTATTGACCGGCTGGTCCAGACCTTTCTACGCTCTGCGAGTGAACTGTGGTGGGCATGACATCGCGTCAACGGCCCGCCAGGCGGCAAGGTTTCCCCGTCGGCCCCCCACTCGAGGAGCACCCCTTGAGCACTGGAGACACCCCACGCACCTCACGCATCAGACGCCTGCGGGCCTCGGCGGTCGCGGGTTTCACCGCGCTGCTGCTGCCCGTCGCGGCACTGGTCGGTCTGGCCACCCCGGCGCACGCCGCGGGCACCACCGCCACGTACACCAAGACCCAGGACTGGGGAACGGGGTTCGAGGGCAAGTGGACCATCACCAACAGCGGCACCACCAGCATCAGTAGCTGGACCGTCGAGTGGGACTACCCCTCCGGAACCTCGGTGACCTCGGCGTGGGACGCCGACGTCACCAGCTCCGGCACCCACTGGACCGCCAGGAACAAGAGCTGGAACGGCACCCTGGCCCCGGGCGCCAGCGTCAGCTTCGGCTTCAACGGCGCGGGCAGCGGCAGCCCCAGCGGCTGCAAGCTCAACGGCGGCTCCTGCACCGGCGGCGGCGTCGACCCGACCCCGACACCTACCCCGACGCCCACACCCACGCCCACGCCCACCCCGACCCCCACCCCGACGCCGACCCCCACCGGCCCCGCGGGGAACAAGATCCGGCTCGGCTACTTCGCCGAGTGGGGCGTCTACGGACGCAACTACCACGTCAAGAACCTGGTGACCTCCGGCTCGGCGAGCAAGCTGACCCACATCAACTACGCCTTCGGCAACGTCACCAACGGCCAGTGCGCCATCGGCGACTCCTATGCCGACTACGACAAGGCCTACACCGCGGACCAGAGCGTCGACGGCGTCGCCGACACCTGGGACACCGGCGCGCTGCGCGGCAGCTTCAACCAGCTGCGCAAGCTGAAGAAGCAGTACCCGAACATCAAGATCCTGTGGTCGTTCGGCGGCTGGACCTGGTCCGGCGGCTTCGCCCAGGCGGCCGCCAACCCGACCGCCTTCGCCAACTCCTGCTACAGCCTGGTCGAGGACCCGCGCTGGGCCGACGTCTTCGACGGCATCGACATCGACTGGGAGTACCCCAACGCCTGCGGGCTGAGCTGCGACACCAGCGGGGCCTCGTCGTTCAAGACCCTGATGTCCGCGCTGCGCACCCGCTTCGGCTCCAGCAACCTGGTCACCGCGGCCATCACCGCCGACGGCACCAACGGCGGCAAGATCGACGCCGCCGACTACGCGGGCGCCGCGCAGTACGTGAACTACTACAACGTGATGACGTACGACTACTTCGGCGCCTTCGACGCGGACGGCCCGACCGCCCCGCACTCCCCGCTCACCTCCTACAGCGGCATCCCGATCGCCGGGTTCTACTCCGACGCGGCGATCCAGAAGCTGAAGAGCAAGGGCATCCCGTCGAACAAGCTCAACCTGGGCATCGGCTTCTACGGCCGCGGCTGGACCGGTGTCACGCAGGACGCCCCCGGCGGCTCGGCGACCGGCGCCGCACCGGGCACGTACGAGGCGGGCAACGAGGACTACAAGGTCCTCAAGAACAGCTGCCCGGTCACCGGCACCGTCGCGGGCACCGCGTACGCCCACTGCGGCAGCAACTGGTGGAGCTACGACACCCCGTCCACCATCGCGGGCAAGATGACCTACGTGAAGAACCAGGGCCTCGGCGGCGCGTTCTTCTGGGAGTTCAGCGGCGACACCAGCAACGGTGAGCTGGTCACCGCGATCAACAACGGCCTGAGCTAGTCCGGCCGTTGCGAGGCCGGGAAGGCGGCACCACCGCCTTCCCGGCCTCCTCCGTCCTCAGGCCGTGCAGCGGGAGCCGTCGAGGGAGAACGACGCGGGCACGCCGTCGCCGCGGTCCCGGGCGCCGATGAAGCCGAAGGTGGCCGAACCGCCCGTGGCGAGCGAGTCGTTGTACCCCTTCCCGCGGACCGCGACCGAGGTGCCGGACTGCGAGAAGTCCGCGTCCCACATCTGCGTCACGCGCTCCCCGTCCGGGAACGTCCACTCCAGCCGCCAGTCCGACACCGGGACGCGGGTCGTGACGGTCACCGCCGCCTGGAAGCCGCTGCTCCACCGGTCGACCAGCGTGTACGCGACGGAACAGGTCGCCGGCCGGGTGGAGGCCGGGGCGTGCGAGGACCGCGCGGGCGGGGCGCTGCGCTCAGGGGTGCGGTCCGGCGCGGCGGGGATCGTGTGCTCGGCCGCGGACGGTTCGGTGTCGCCCGGGAAGGACCCGTCGTCCGCGGGGTCCTGCGACACGGTGGGCGACGGGTCGCCCGGCGCGGCGGGTCCGGGCAGGGGCGACAGATCCGGGTCGGTGCCGCCCTGCGCGGTGGGCGCGGCGGACGCGGCCCGCGGTGCGGAGTCGTCGGCGGTCACCAGGACCGTCAGCCCGACCACGGCGGCCAGCAGGCCGGCGGCGGCCACGACGGCCACCCTGCCTCCGGGGACGCGCCCGCGAAGGCCCACGCGAAGGCCCCGGTGGAGGCGTCCACGGCCGCGTCCCGCCGGGCGCCGGAGCCGGCGCGGCGGCGTGGGACCGGCGTACGGGAACGGCGGTTGCGCCCCGCCGGTGCCAGCCGCCCGGCGGCGGGCCTCCAGGTACGACGGGCCCGCCCAGCCGAGCACGCCCTCCGCCAGCGCCTGCGCCAGACCTTCGCCGTGCGGGGTCAGGCAGACCAGCGCCTTCGCACACTCCGGGCACCGGTCGAGGTGCCGGCGCAGCTCCACCGGCACGGGCTCCTGCGGGGTGCGCGCGGCCGCGTCCAGGAGAGCGGACCAGCCGGCGCACTCCGGTGTCGGGGGCTCCGCCACGTGCGCCCGCAGGCAGTGCTCGCGGAAGACCTCCCGCACGTGGTGCATCTCGTGGGGATCGGCCGCCGGACGGCACTCCACCTCCGCGTACCAGAGCGCCTCCGCTGCCCGCTCCGGCATCGCCCGCAGGCCGCGCAGCGCCAGGGGCTCCGGGCGCCGCGCCCCCGTGCGGGCCCTGCGGGCGGCGCGCTCCGCGTTCAGCCAGATCCGCAGTTCCGGCTGCAGGCTGTCGCCGTCGCCGGCGGCCGCCCAGTGCGCGGTGCTGTCCCGGACGGCCGTCAGCAGGAACGGCAGGCACGGCAGCCCCGCGCCACCGGAGCCGGACGCGTACGGGTCCTTGGCCGCCGCCAGCCCGCGGTCGAAGGCGTCGGCGGCCAGCCGGCCGCCGGACTCGGGGGTGAGGGTGCACAACTGCGCGAAGCAGAGCACTTCCCCCCAGTACTCGGACAGCAGGACGGCCTCGGGGACCGGGGCTGCGGCAGTCATGGAGCGGGGGACCACCCTTCGGCGTCGGGGGAGGCTGCGCCTTTGTGGTGCGGGGAGCCTTTCACGCTTCCTGCACAAGTAGCAAGACGCGATGTCCTTTGCCCGAAAGGGGTGTTGGCGGGTCTTCGACGGGACGCGCGGTGTCGTTCTGTGAGCGGATGAGGACGGGTGCGGCGCGGGTGCGGTGAGCTCGTCGTGGGGTTCGGGCTGTTGGCCTTGCCGTGGTGCGGTCCGTGCCGGCTGACGTGGCGGCTCGCTGTGGTCGCGCGCGGACAGCAGGTCTTCACCGCTTCGGGAGACACCGCCGTCCGGGACGGTGCGGCGGCGTTGGCCGGTCCGCTGAAAGAGCCCGGCGCGCACGTACGGCTCGGCACCGCATCCACCGCACACGAAAACGAACACATGCCCTCCGCCAGCGAATCAGCGGGCATCGTCGCAGCTCCACGGCAGACCGGCGAACGTGTTGTTCGGGCGGCGCGTGCCGTGTGGTGGGCCATCGGCGTTGCCCGGTTCCCGGGCCGGGCACAGCGCCCGCTCGGGGAGAGGGGGCCAGGCGGGCGGGTCAGGCGGTTCCGTCCGCCGGGGCGGGGGCGCGGGGGAGGGCCGCGCGGATGACGGGGAGGGTGAGGACCGCGGCCACCGCGGCGAGTTGCCAGAGGGCGCCGAAGCCGAGGACGCCGGTGGTGCCCAGCAGGACCGACAGCGGGCCGGCGGCGGCGAGTCCGACCGGGCCCAGGGCGAAGGCGCCGAAGGCGCCGTACGCGCTGACCCGGGCGACGGTCCCGGGCGGTACCTGGGACTGGGTGACGGTCGCGTAGAGGGTGCCGCAGACGGCCGAGCCGACGCCCGCGGCCAGCGCCGCGGCGCAGACCCACGGCAGCGCCCGTCCGCTCGCGAGGGCGGCCGAGGGCAGGGCCCAGCCCACGGTGGCGGCCGTGGCGACGAACAGCGGCCGGCGCGGCCGGCGGCCCAGCATGGCCGCGCCGCCGGCGACCGCGCCCGCCCCGTACGCGGCCATGACCAGGCCCCATGAGGCGGCCCCGCCGAGCCGGCGCTGGGCGACGAGGGGGCCGAGGACCAGGAACGGCGCCCACACCAGGAGGTTGAACAGGCAGACGTGGAGGGAGGTGACCCACAGCCAGGTCCGGGAGCGGAACTCCGCCCAGCCCTCGCGCAGGTCGGCGAGGAAGGACGTCACGGGCCCGGCGCTCCCGGCCGTACGGGGCAGCAGGAGCAGCGCGACGACGCTGACGGCGTAGCTGGCGGCGTCCACGGCGAACACGGTCGCCGCCCCCGCGGTCGCGGTCAGTACGCCGGCGAGCGCGGGCCCGGCCACCGACGCGGCCGAACGGGCCACTCCCAGCAGCGCGTTGCCGTCCGACAGCGCGTCGCCGCGCACGATGCGCGGCACGAGCGCGTCGAGTGCCGGGGTGAACAGGGCCTCGGCGGCGCCCCAGACGACGACCAGCGCTATGAGCGTGCCCAGGTGCGGTGCGCCGCCCAGCAGGGTCAGGGCCAGGCCGCCCTGGGTGAGGCAGCGGATGACGTCGGCGGTGAGCATCACCCGCCGGCTGCCCCAGCGGTCGCTGAGGACTCCGCCGGCGAGGAGCACCAGGACCAGCGGCAGGATCCGGGCGGTGAGGACGAGGCCGAGTTCGGTGCCGCCGCCGTGCTCCAGGACGGCGAACGCCAGCGCGACCGACGCCATCGACGAGCCGAGCAGGGAGGTGGCGTAGCCGGTGAAGAACCGGCGGAAGTCGCGTTCCCGCAGTACGGCGGGGCGGAGGCGGAGGTCGAAGGGCATGGGCGCAGCGTGCAGGGCCGGTTCTCCGACACGCCAGGCGTGCGGCCGAAATTATTGAGTCTGCTTGCATCAACTTAGGATGGGTGCACTTGCGAACGGCAGGTCATTTACTGCGGTTAGATGGGGTGGGGCATGAGCCGACCGGTGGAGTACGCCGTCGCCGTCGACCGTTATCTCTCCGCCACCGCGCTGGGCGCGGGCTCGCGCCGGGTCTACCGGATCGCCCTGGTCACCTGGGCGTGGGGCCTCGTCGGACGCGCCGCTCCCCTGGGGCGCGGGCGCCGCAACGCCGCGCCGCCCGCCGTCCCGCTGGCGCTCCTGGACACCCCGCAGGCGGCGGCGCGGCTGCGCGAGGCCTTCACCGCGCGGTCCGCCGCGGTCGGTGCCCGTACCGCCAACCGCGAACTGTCCGTCCTCGCCGCCGCGGTGACCTGGTGGCGGGCGCAGGGCTGGCTGACCGGCGACCCCCTGGAGGGTCTGCGGGCGCTGCCCCTGCCGGTGCCGCGGGAGGGGGAGGCCGGTCCGCCCGCGGAGGACCGCGCCTTGGCGGTGCTCCGGCTGCCCGCCCCGCTGCGCGAACAGGCCCTGTGGCACCTGCTGTACGACACCGGCGCGTCCATCGAGCGGGTCCTCGCCCTGGACGTCGGCGACCTGGACCTGCCGGGCCGCCGCACCCGCGAGCGCGTCGGCGGGACGCCGCTTCGCTGGGGCGGGGCGACGGGCCGGCTGCTCACGCTGCTGACGCTCGGCCGCGTCGGCGGACCGGTGTTCCGTACCGGCCGCGGCCGGCTGTCCTACCGCCGGGCCGCCGAGGTCTTCACCGCCGCCACGCGCCCGCTCGATCCGGACGGGCACGGCTGGACACTGCGGGACCTGCGCGGCTCCGGGCGGCGGTGACCCGCGGCCTCAGCCGCCGTGGGTGAAGCGGCCCGTCACCGAGATCGTCGCGGGGCCCTTGATCATGCCGAGCCGGTTCCAGGTGAGGCCGAAGTCGGCCCGGTCGACGACGGCTTCGACGGTGAGGACGACCGCGTCGGGGGCGGCGGTGTCGGCCCGGCCGGTCAGGGCGAGCGGGCGGGTGGTGCCGCGCACGGTCAGTTCGCCGTCGACCGTGAGGGCGCCGTCCGCTCCGGCGACGACCCGGTGGGCGGTGAAGACGATCGCGGGGTGGGCCGCGACGTCGAAGAACTCGGCCGACTTCAGGTGGGTGTCGCGCTGGGAGTTGCCGGTGCCGACAGAGGCGGCCTCGACGGTGAGCGTGCCGTGCGCGCTGCCGTCGGGGGCGAGTTCGCCGGTTCCGCCGACGGTGGCGAAGGCGCCCTTGACGGTGGCCGCGCCCCACATTGTCTTGTGGGTGAGCCGGACCGAGGAGCCCGCGGGGTCGAGGATCCACGTGCCCGTGCGCAGGCCGGCGGGGGTGGTGGACGAGTCGGTCATGGGGAACCGCATCCTTTGATTGCTAGCCAGATATTAAGTAGCTGGTTAGACAATAGCTGGCGTTGGTACCCTGGGCAATGTGACGACGGAGATCCACACCGGGCCGGACGGCGGGGGCGCCTGCCCCGGCGCCGCGGACCTGGAACTGCTCGCACGCTGGCACGAGGTGCAGTCGGGCTTCCGCCGCGTGACCGATCAACTGCTGGCGGATGTGGAGGCGCGCTCGGGGCTGGCCCCGTCCTCGTTCCAGGCGCTGTGGTTCCTCATGACCGCGCCGGAGCGCTCCGCGCCGATGTACCAGCTCGCGGGCACGCTCGGCTTCACGACGGCGGGCACCACCAAGGTCGCCGACCGGCTCACTGAGGCCGGCCTCATCGAGCGCCGTCCGTGCCGGAGCGACCGGCGTGTCACGCTGGCGGCGCTCACCGAACGCGGGTTGGAGGTGGCGGCGACGGCCGCCCGTACGCTCGCCGACGCGCTGCGGGAGCGCGTCGTCGCCCCCCTCGGCGGCACGGAGCGCTTCGCCGCGCTCGCGGACGCGGTCGTCGCCGTGGACCCGGAGCCGGCCGGCCGCCCTCCGTGCGGTTCCTGAACGCCGGACGTCAGACGTCGACCGCGACCGAGCGCGGGTCGAAGCCGAAGGGGAGTTCCAGGCGGTGGCGGCGCATCAGGGCGTCGTCGGAGAGCAGTTGCTGCGTGCGGCCGTCGGCCGCGATGATGCCGCCGCTGAGGACCACCGCGCGGGAGCAGAGTTCCAGGGCGTAGGGCAGGTCGTGGGTGACCATCAGCACCGTGACGTCCAGCGACCGCAGGATGTCGGCGAGTTCGCGGCGCGAGGCCGGGTCGAGGTTGGAGGAGGGCTCGTCCAGGACGAGGATCTCCGGTTCCATGGCGAGCACGGTGGCGACCGCGACCCGGCGCCGCTGGCCGAAGGACAGGTGGTGCGGCGGCCGGTCGGCGAACTCCGCCATGCCGACCCGCTCCAGCGCCTTGCGGACGCAGGCCTCCAGTTCGGGGCCGCGCAGCCCGGCCGCTGCCGGGCCGAAGGCGACGTCCTCGCGGACGGTCGGCATGAACAGCTGGTCGTCCGGGTCCTGGAAGACGATGCCGACGCGGCGGCGGATCTCGGCGAGGTGCTTGCGGTCGCCGACGGGCAGGCCCGCGACGGTGACGGTGCCCGCGCCCGCCTCCAGGATGCCGTTGAGGTGCAGGACGAGGGTGGTCTTGCCGGCGCCGTTGGGGCCGAGCAGCGCGACCCGCTCCCCGCGGCCGATGGTCAGGTCCACGCCGAACAGCGCCTGGTGGCCGTCGGGGTAGGCATAGGCGAGGCCCTTGACCTCGAGCGATGGGGTCATGCGAACCATCCCGTCAGGCAGACCAGCAGTGCGGCGGCCGGGAGCACGGCCGCGTACGACCACTGTGCGCGGGACGCCGTGACGTCGTCGATCACCGGCATGCTGCCGGCGTAGCCGCGGCTGACCATGGCCAGATGGACACGCTCGCCGCGTTCGTAGGAGCGGATGAACAGGGCGCCCGCGGACTTGGCGAGCACACCCCAGTGGCGCGGGCCGCGGGCCTCGAAGCCGCGTGAGGCGCGGGCGACGCGCATGCGGCGCATCTCGTCGGTGATGACGTCGCCGTAGCGGATCATGAAGGAGGCGATCTGCACCAGCAGCGCGGGCAGCCGCAACCGCTGGAGGCCCAGCAGGAGTTCGCGCAGTTCCGTGGTGGAGGCCAGCAGGACGGAGGCGGCGACGCCGAGGGTGCCCTTGGCGAGGATGTTCCAGGCGCCCCACAGGCCGTTGACGCTCACCGACAGCCCGAGCACCTCGGTGTGCGGGCCCTCGGCGACGAACGGCATCAGGACGGCGAAGGCGACGAACGGCACCTCGATCAGCAGCCGTCGCAGCAGGAAGCCCGCCGGTACCCGGGCCACCGCGGCCACCGTGGCCAGCAGCACGGCGTACAGGCCGAAGGCCCATACCGCGGTGCGCGGGGTGGAGACCACGACGAGGACGAAGCAGAAGACCGCGGCGATCTTGCACTGCGGGGGCAGCGCGTGCACCGGCGAGTGCCCGTGCCGGTAGAGCCGGTGTGCGTGCCCCGCGCCCATCCGTCAGGCCTCGTCCGTGCGCGGCCGGCGGCGGACGACCCAGAAGACGCCGCTGCCGAGAGCGAGGGTGGCGCCGACGCCGAGGATTCCCGCGAGGCCGCCGGACAGCCGGGCGTTGCCGACGTCCTTCGTCTGATAGTCCGCCAGCGGGGAGTCCTTCGCCGCGTGGTTCTCCGTCTTCTTGTCGATGCCGTGGTCGGCGGCGACCTTCTCCAGTCCGTCGGGGCTGGAGGACGCGTAGTAGCTGACGAACCCGGCGAGCACCAGGGCCGCGATCAGCCCGGCGATCCACAGCGGCCGTACACCGCCGCGCTTGGGGGTGGGTGTCACGGCCGCCATCAGACGGTCGCCTCCTTCAGCTCCAGCGGACGGCGCAGGTCACGGGCGCCGTGGACGAGGTCGGGACGGACGGCGATCACGGCGCCGACGGTCGCGGCGGTGATGAACGCCTCGCCGATGCCGATGAGTACATGGACGCCGACCATGGCGGTGAAGACCTTGCCGAGGGGGACGTCGGTCGTGCCGCCGAGCGCGTAGATCGCGGTGAAGGCGACGGAGGCCGCCGGTACGGAGAGCAGGGCGGCCACGAAGGCCGCGCCCGTCACCGCCCCGCGTGTGCGTGGCAGCACCTTCACCAGGCCGCGGAAGACGGCGTAGGCGACGACGACCGTCACGATCGCCATGTCGGTGATGTTCACGCCGAGCGCGGTGAGTCCGCCGTCGGCGAAGAGCACCCCTTGGATGAGCAGCACCACCGACACGCACAGCACGCCGGTGTACGGGCCCACCAGGATCGCGGCGAGCGCGCCTCCCAGGAGGTGGCCGCTGGTGCCCGCGGCGACGGGGAAGTTGAGCATCTGCACGGCGAAGATGAAGGCGGAGACGAGTCCGGCCAGGGGCGCGGTGCGCTCGTCGAGTTCACGCCGGGCACCGCGCAGGCTCACGGCGACGGCCGCCGCCGCCACGGCCCCGGTCGCCACCGACACCGGGGCGTCGATGAATCCGTCGGGTACATGCATGAGGAGTGCTCCGCTTCGGAGTCGGCCTGGTCGAACGCGCTCATCATACGGTCTTATTGCGACATCTTTGCAAGAGCCTGAGAGGCGCGAAAACGTTCCTCTTGCGTGTACCGGCCGTTGGCGGCCAAGTCCCCTTCACGGCGCCGGTCGTTCAGGCGAGCGGCCGCCCTGCCGTGAGGTTCCAGCGCCCGGACCGCCCGCTGAATTCCGTCGCCGTGAGCGGGGGGACGTCGATCCGCCAGAACGACTGCTCCGGCGTGCCCAGCGTCCTGACCGCGCAGGCCCGCACGATCTCCGGCTCCACGACGGCGACCACCCGGCCGGGCGCGGCCGCCAGCCCGTCCAGCCAGCCGCCGACCCGTGCGCACAGGTCGCGCAGCGACTCGGCGTCGTGCGGCGCGGCGTCGGGGTCGGACAGCCAGGCGGCGACCGCGTCGGGTTCCTCGGCGCTCACCTCGGCCAGCGTGCGGCCGCGCCAGCGGCCCAGTGCCCAGCCGTCGGGGGCGTCCCCGTCGGGGGCCAGGCCCAGTGCCTCGGCGGTCGCCCGGCAGCGCGCCGAGGGCGACACCAGGACCCGGCCGGCGGCGGGCAGGTGCCCGGCCACCGCGCGGGCGGTCTCCAGCGCCTTGCCGTCCGGCGGCACGTCGTCGTCGAAGCGGGCCTCCCGCAGGGCGGCCGTGACGACCGGCGAGATCAGGGTCACCCGGGTGGTCATGTGCTCTCCTTCGCTGTCCGCGAAGCTTCGCCCCGCGGGGTCCGGGCGCGGAACGGCCCTTCCGCCGGGTGCCCTTGGCCGTCGGCACGGGTGGTGGGACAGTTGCGCGGATCCGGCACGGTCGCGCCACTGTAAGCCGGGCACGGCGCCCGCGCGATCGTGCCGTCGGCGGTGCTCCCCGGGGTCCTCCGGTTCGTGGCGGCCGAGCGGGGCCCGACGCCGCTGGTCAACGCGGGGCGCGGGCCGGGTCGTTCGCGGCGATCAGCGCGTGCAGCCGGTCGGCGGCAGTGCGCCCGAAGTCCGGGTCGTTGAGGTGCGTGTCGTACGCCGCCACCTCCACCCGGCTGCCGCGCAGGCCGTCGCGCAGCGCCGTGAACAGCACCTCGTCGACGGACGGGTCGTGGTACGGCCCGCCCGGGGCGCCGAGCGTGGACAGGCCGCGCAGCGGGAGCAGCAGGGCCGCGGGACCGGTCGCGGCGCGCAGTTTCTCGGCGACCTGGCGGCCGAGCGCGGCGCACTCGGCGGCGGTGGTGCGGATGACGGTGACCGAGGGGTTGTGCACATGGACGTGGCGGGACCGGAAACGATCCGGCAGTGACGCGAGCGGACCGAACTTGACCATGTCCAGCGCCCCGGGGCTCACCACCTGCGGCACCCCGGCCCGGCCCGCCGCCCGCAGCCGGTCCGGGCCCGCGCCGAAGGTGCCGCCGACCAGGTCGTCGGCGAGTTCGCTGAGGGTCAGGTCCAGGACGCCGGAGAACATCCCCTGCGCGGCGAGGGTCTCGAGGGAGCGGCCGCCGGACCCGACGGAGTGGAAGACCAGCACCTCGTAGCCGAGGTCGGTCAGCCGCTGCCGGGCGGCGTCCACGCCCGGGGTGGTCACGCCCGCCATGCTGGCCGCCACCAGCGGCCGGTCGTCCGCGGGCGGCGGCGCGTCCGTGGCGAAGCCCGTGGCCATGGCGGCGATGGCGTCGGCCGCGTTCGCCAGGATCGGCGCCGAGACGCGGTTGACGCCCGCGATGTCGACGACGCTGTACATCATCGCGATGTCGGCCGCCCCGACGTACGGCGAGACGTCGCCCGCCGCCATCGAGGACACCATCAGCTTCGGCACGCCCAGCGGCAGGGCGCGCATCGCGCGGGTCGCGATCGACGTGCCCCCGCTGCCCCCGATGGCCAGCACACCGTGCAGCCGCCCCCGCGCGTGCAGCCGGCGCACCACCTCGGCGGCGCCCTCGGCCATCGTGGTCACGGCGATGCCCCGGTCCCCCTGGGCGCGCAGCCGTGCGATGTCGGCGCCCGCCGCGCGGGCCACCTCGGCGCGCGCGATGTCGGCGGGCACCCGGGGCTCGCCGGCGACCCCGGTGTCGATGAGGACGACGTCGACGGCGCGCCGCAGCAGGCGCTCGCGCAGCCATCCGTACTCCGCACCCTTGGTGTCCAGCGTTCCCAGCAGCGCAACCACCGGCATGGATCACAGTGTTGGGGGGATCGGCGGATGTGACAAGGCCTCATGCCGGGGGCACGCGGCGGAGCAGCAGCAGCGCCGTGTCGTCGGCCCGGTGCGCCGAGGCGCCGTCGTAGTGGACGAGGGTCTCGGCGAGCTGGTCCATCGGAACCCGCCCGGCGCCGGCGAGGGTCCGCGCGAGGCGCGCGATGGCGGCGTCCAGGTCGGTGCCGGGGCTCTCGACCAGCCCGTCGGTGTAGAGCGCGAGCACCGCCCCCGGCGGCAGCGGCACCTGGGCGGTGGGGTACTCGGCCCGCGGGTCGATGCCCAGCAGCGGCCCCGGCGGGGTGGTGAGCACCTCGGCATCTCCCTCGGGCCGGCGCAGCAGCGGCGGCGGATGTCCGGCGGTGGCCAGCCGCGCCATTCCCTCGTCGAGGTCGAGATGGACGTACAGGCAGCTGGTGAAGAGCCCCGTGTCGAGCTCGTCGAGCAGCCGGTTGGTGCGGGCGAGCACCTCGTCGGGCGAGGCGCCCGCGGTGGCGTGCGCGTGCACGGCGGTGCGGACCTGGCCCATCAGCGCGGCGGCGTTGACGTTGTGGCCCTGCACGTCGCCGATGACGGCGGCCGCGCAGGTGTCGCCGAGCCGGATCAGGTCGTAGAAGTCGCCGCCGATCTCCATGCCGCTGGTGGCCGGCAGGTAGCGGGCGGCGACCTCCAGTCCGGGCAGCGAGGGCAGCGTGTGGGGCAGCAGCCCGGCCTGCAGGCCGTGGGCGAGCTGGTGCTTGGCGTCGTAGATGCGGGCGCGGTCCAGGGCCTGCGCGGTGAGCGCGGTCAGCGAGGCCATGACGCTGCGCTCGTCACTGCGGAACGAGTGCGGCTGGTCGTAGCCGAGGAGGCAGCAGCCGACCGGGCGGCCCGAGGCGATCAGCGGCAGGAACGCCCAGGCCGACTTCCGCAGGGTGCCGGCCAGTCCCGGATAGGCCCGCAGCAACTCCTCGGGGGAGCCGTAGAAGCGGGGCACCCCGGTGCGCAGGGCACGGCTCGCAGGGGTCTGCCGCGAGCCGAGCGGGGTGCCGTCGAGCGCCGCCATGGCGTCCTCGCCGTAGCCGCGGTGGCCGATCACCCGCAGCCGGCCGCCCTCGGAGACGAAGAGCGCGAAGGCGTCCGCGCCGAAGGCGGACGGGAACATGTCGGCCACCAGCTCGACCACGTCGCGGACCCCGACCGCCTCGGCGAGCGCACCGGCGAGCTGCATCAGGTGGTAGATCGCCGTGACCCGGTCCGGGGTCCTGCGGGCCTCGTCCTGCCGGCAGTTCTTGGGCGGCCCCGGCCGCGCTTCCGGACGGTGGTCGGTGGGGGAGATCCGTACGCTCACGCCGGTCGCGTCCGGATAGAGCTGGAAGAGCATCCAGTGGTCCGGCGGGCGGCGGGCGATGAACGACGTCGGCTGCCCGGAGAGCACGGCGCCGCGGTAGCGGTCCTCGTGCACCGGGTCGTTCAGCCAGGGCAGCACCTGCCAGGGCAGCGCACCGAGCAGGACCCGGGCGGGCTCGCCGAGCAGCGGTTCGGCACGGTCGCTGACGTAGACGATCCGGCCGCTCTGGTCCAGGGCGCACGCGCCCTCGGGCAGCCGTCCGACGAAGTCGGCGGCCGCCTGCGCCTCGTCCGGCTCCGCCGTCCTGGCGCGGGGCCGTTCCAGCACCCGCGGCAGCGGGCCGGGGTGGACCGGGGCGCCGGCCGACTCCGCGCGCAGCAGGTGCTCGCACATGCGCCGGCAGGCGCGGCCGATCGCGGCGTGGTCCGCCCCCGCCGGCCGTTCGGGACGCGAACCGGGCCAGGTCAGCATCAGCGCGCCGCGCATGACGTGACCGGCGGACGGTACGGGGGCGGCGGCCAGGGCCAGGTCGTAGGGCAGGACCAGCGCGGTCTGCGGATAGCGCTCGGCCAGCTCCTCCCGCGTGCCCAGCCACACCAGGCGCCCGGTGCGGACGGCGTCCGCCACCGGTCCCGACCGGTCCAGTGTCATCCGCGCCCACGGCGTCACCAGCTCCCGCGGCGCCCCGGTCAGCACCTCCAGGCCCAGCACCCGCCCCTCGGGCAGCATCAGGAAGACCGCGCCGATGTGCGCGTTCGTGGCGCGCACGACCTCGGCGAGCGTCTCGTCCAGTTGCTCCCGTACGGGGGCGATGACCACCATGACGGGCCCACCGTTCATGCCGATCGGCTCTCTAATGGGACGATACGCCTCATTCCACCCCCCGTCCCTGCCGAGCCGCCCGGCCGGCGCCCCGGCTACGACGGGTACGCCGCCGGGGCGGGGGCCACGAGGTCGATGGCGGTGCCGACCTGGTCGGCGAGGGTGACGGCGACCAGCCGGGCCTGCGGGGAGGGCACGGCGCCGGGCGTGGGGCGGAGCATGAAGCGGCCGTGGAAGCGGCCGTTGTGGAAGACCCGCAGTTCGACCTCCGTGTCCGGCAGGCCCTGGCGGTCGGCGTCCCAGGCGCGGCGGCCCCAGAAGATCGTGCCGTCGGCCTCGAGCCGCGGCGGGTGGCCGACCAGGGTGCCGTACTCGAAGCGGCAGCCGCGCAGCTGGAGCAGGCTCACGAGCTGGTCGCCGACGTGCTGGACGACCCGGTGCGGCGAGGGCGCGGACTGGGTGAGCCGGGCGGTCTCGTGGATGCGGGAAAGGTGGTCCGCGTCCGTGGCGGCGACGGCCTCCAGCCGCCGCGTCCGGGCGGCCAGCCGGGAGACGGCCAGCCCGACCACGAGCAGCAGCACGGCGGTGGCGATGTCGCCCGGTCCCGCGATGGTGAACCGCCCGTAGGGCGGGGCGAAGAAGAAGTCGAACCATGCCGCGGCCGACAGCGCGGCGACGGCCCCGGCGGCACGGCTGCCGAGAACGGCCACCGCGACCACCGCGACCACCAGCACCAGGGCCACCAGCGGGGCGGAGAGGTCCGCCCGGAAGGGCAGCAGCACCGCGGCGGCGGCGAGCGGCAGCAGGACCGCGGCCGGCAGGGCGAGCCTGCGCGGGAACGAGAACGGGAACGGGGACGGGGACGGATGGTGGAGCACGGCCCTCACCTGATTCGGCTGGTCCGGACAGTTCCGGTGGAGCGAAGTCCCTCCTGGGGAAAGGTCACATGGGCCCGGCGGCACGCAGTGGCAGCTGCCGGGCGTTGCGGCGCCGCACGGACTCGAAGAGCTCCTGCAACGACGGGCGCGGCACGGACAGGACCGGGCAGACCGCGTCCCGTACGCACCGGTGGGCCACCGGCGGCGACAGCAGCCGGCGCAGCAGGCCGGGGCGCCCGGCGCCGACCACCAGCAGGTCGTCCTCGCGGTCGGCGATGTGCACCAGGCAGCGGGCCGCGGGGCCGCGGGCGATGAGCGCCTGGACCCCGAGGCCGGCCGGCGCGCCCCCGAAGGCGTTGTCCATCGCGGTCAGCAGCCGCAGCCGGGCCTGCTCCTGCCCGGCGTGCAGCAGCGGCGGGCACGGCCGCCGCCGGTAGGCGAAGTCGCCGCCCGGGGGCTCCCAGGCGTGCACCACGACCAGTGCCGCGCCACGGCGGCGGGCCTCGGCGGCCGCCCGGTGCAGTGCCGCGAGGCTGCCCAGCGAACCGCTGACCCCCACGACCACACGACGGTGTCCGGCGTCTTCCATACCTCCATGGAAGCGCCGCCCGCCTCCGCGCGCGGGGGCTCTTGTCGCCGCCCTGTCGCCGCCGCGGGCAGCCTTGACGCTTCCCTGACCGTGCCGCCAGCGCACCGTCAACGCTTGGCCCGCGGACGTCAACGTCGCGTCAGGGACGGGCCCGTACCCGGATGTGCCGGGCATAGCGTCATTGCTGGCCGCGGACCACGTCCGGTCCGGGCCACCGTCACGAACGAACCTCACAGGAGGATCGCCATGAGCGAGACATGGTGCGGGGACGACCCGGAACCTTCCGAACCCGTCCCGGCCGGACACCCCCACAGGGAGACGCTCTACGTCCCCGTCCGGCCGGGTCCCGCCGGGTGCGTCGCGCGCATGTTCCGCACGCCCCTGGGCGGCCGTACGGCCGTCGCCTTCACCAGTGAGGAACGCCTGGCCGCCACGCTCGGCCCCGGCCAGGAGTGGATCAGGCTCGGCGAGCCCGCGCTGCGGGCACTCGCCGAACCGCTGGGGGTCACCACCCTCACCGTGGACCCGCAGTTCGCCGCGCCCGCCGTGGGCGCCACCGCGGACTGGGACCCGCGGGCCGTGCACACCGCCGACCACCTGCCGCTGCGCATCGGCTGAGGAGCGTCCTGCCATGACCATCTCTGAGACCACCGCCTTGACCGCGCTCGCCGCCGAAGGCGTCGACACCGGGCTGTCCGTCTGGCCGGCCTCCACGCGCACCGCGCCGCACGGCGAGCTGTCGGTGGGCGGCGTCGCCCTCACCGAACTCGCCGAGCGCTTCGGCACCCCGGCGTACGTCCTCGACGAGGGCGAGGTGCGGGCCCGCTGCCGCACCTACCGCGCCGCGTTCCCCGACGCCGACGTCCTCTACGCAGCCAAGGCGTTCCTGTGCCGGGCGATGGCCCACTGGGTCGAGGAGGAGGGCCTGGGCCTGGACGTCTGCTCGGCCGGCGAACTCGAACTCGCCGTCGTCACCGGCTTCCCGCCGGAGCGCATCGTGCTGCACGGCAACGCCAAGAGCCCCGAGGACCTGGCCACCGCGCTGCGCCTGGGCGTGGGCCGCATCGTCATCGACAGCACCGGGGAGATCGCCCGGCTGGCCGCCCAGGTGCCGGCCGGGTCCCGGCAGAAGGTGCTGCTGCGCATCGTGCCCGGCATCGCCGCGGGCGGTCACGCCGCGGTGCGCACCGGCACCGACGACCAGAAGTTCGGGCTGTCCCTCGCCGACGGCTCCGCGCAGCACGCGGTGGCCCGGGTCCTGGACCAGCCGCGGCTCGAACTGGTCGGCCTGCACTGCCACCTCGGCTCGCAGATCTCCAGCGTCAAGCCGTACCTGTCCGCCGTACGGCGACTGGTCGGGCTGCTCGCCGGGATCCGCCGCCAGCACGGGGTCACGCTCCCCGAACTGGACCTCGGCGGCGGCCACGCGGTGGCGTACCGGCCCGGCGAGGCGGCGCTCGACATCACCTCGCTGGCCTCCCGGGTCCGCGCCGAGCTCACCGCGAGCTGCGCGGCGGCCGGGCTGCCGGTCCCGCGGCTGACGGTCGAGCCGGGCCGCGCCATCGCGGGCCCCGCGGGTGTGGCGCTGTACCGGGTGCTGTCGGTCAAGCGCACCGGCGGCCAGGTCTTCGTGGCCGTGGACGGCGGCATGAGCGACAACCCGCGGCCCGCCCTGTACGGGGTGCGCTACGCGCCCCGGCTGATCGGCCGGCACTCCACGGAGGAGCCCGCGCTGGTCACCGTCGTGGGCCGGCACTGCGAGGCCGGCGACGTGCTGGCCTCCGCGGTCCCGCTGCCCGGCGACATCCGGCCGGGCGACCTGCTCGGCGTGCCGGTCGCGGGCGCCTACCACCTGTCGATGGCCTCGACGTACAACATGGTCGGCCGCCCGCCGGTGGTCGCCGTGGACAACGGCCGGGCCCGGCTGCTGGTGCGCCGTGAGTCGATGGAGGACTTCCGCAGGCGCGACATCGGCCTGTGACCGACTCCGGCCGGCCCCGGCGGTGCCCGGCCGGTACCTCCCGAGGGGCCGCCCGGGTCACGCCGGATAGGCGTGCACCTGGGCGGCCTTGACGGTGGCCCAGACCTCGGCCCCCGGGTGGAGGCCGAGTTCGGCGGTCGCGGCGGTCGACAGGTCGGCGGCGAGCGGGAGTTCGCCCTCGACGTCGACACGGATGCGGTCGCCGCGGGACTCCAGACCGGCCACCTTGCCGTGCCACAGGTTGCGGGCGCTCGTACCGGCGGGCCGCTCCCGGTACAGCGTGACCGCGTCGGGCGGGAACGCCGCGAAGGCCGGGCCCGTCAAAGCGTCGGCTGTGGTGATCGCCGGTCCGCCGGGGAGCGTCACGGCGAGGCCCGCGCCCTCGCCCCGGTAGAGGTTGAGACCCACCAGGTGCGCGATGTAGTCCGTGCGGGGGCGGCGGGCGACCTCGGCCGGGGTGCCCTCCTGGACGGCGCGGCCGTCCTCGATGACGACCAGCCGGTCGGCCAGCACCATCGCGTCCAGCGGGTCGTGCGTCACCAGCACGGCCACCGCCTCGAACTCCGCCAGATGGCGCCGCAGTTGCGAGCGGACCTCCAGCCGGGTGCGGGCGTCCAGCGCGGCCAGCGGCTCGTCCAGCAGCAGCAGCCGCGGCCGGGTCGCCAGCGCACGGGCCAGGGCGACGCGCTGCGCCTGCCCCCCGGACAGCCGCCGCGGCCGGGCCGCGGCGTGCTCGGCCAGCCCCATGCGCTCCAGCCACGCGGCGGCCTCGGTGCGCGCCCGCGCCTTCGGCACGCCCCGGCAGCGCGGGCCGAAGGCCACGTTCTCCAGCGCGGACAGGTGCGGGAAGAGCAGGTAGTCCTGGAAGACCACGCCGACCGGGCGGGTCTCGGGCGGCATCCCGTCCAGTTCCGTCCCGTCCAGCAGCAGCCGTCCGCCGGTCAGCGGCGTCAGCCCGGCCAGGGCGCGCAGCGCGGTGGTCTTGCCCGCGCCGTTGGGCCCGAGCAGCGCCAGGACCTCGCCGGGGGCGGCGGTCAGGGCGACGTCCAGGCGGAACGTGCCCCGCTCGACGAGGAGTTCGGCCAGCAGGCCGTCCGTGTCGCTCACGCGGCCGCCATCCAGCGGTCGCGCAGTCCGGCGAGGACCGCGACGGAGACGGCGAGCAGGACGAGGCTCAGCGCGATGGCCGCGGCCGGGTCGCTCTGCAGGGCCAGGTAGACGGCCAGCGGCATCGTCTGGGTGCGGCCGGGGAAGTTGCCGGCGAAGGTGATGGTGGCGCCGAACTCGCCGAGCGCGCGCGCCCACGCCAGGACGGACCCGGCGGCGATGCCCGGGGCGATCAGCGGCAGTGTGACGCGGCGGAACGCGGTGAAGCGGGAGGCGCCGAGCGTGGTGGCGGCCTCCTCGTAGCGGGGGTCGGCGGCGCGCAGCGTGCCCTCCACGCTGATCACCAGGAACGGCATGGCCACGAACGCCTCGGCGACGATCACCCCGGTCGTGGTGAACGGCAGCGTGAGCCCGAACCACTGGTCCAGGTACCGGCCCACGACGCCGTTGCGGCCCAGCGCCAGCAGCAGGGCGACACCGCCGACGACCGGGGGCAGCACCAGCGGCAGCGTCACCAGCGCCCGTACCACGCGGCGCCCGGGGAACTCGGTGCGTGCCAGCAGCCAGGCCAGGGGCACGCCCAGCACGAGCGTCACCGCGGTCGCGCAGGTCGCGCAGACCAGCGACAGCCGCAGCGCCTGCCACACCCCGGGGCTGGTCAGCTGGTGCGGGAGCTCGCTCCACGGGGTGCGCACCAGCAGCCCGGCGAGCGGCAGCACCAGGAAGGCGAGGCCGACCAGCGCGGGCAGCAGCAGGGGCAGCGGCACCGGGGAACGGTGACGGCGCGGCCGGGCCTTCACGGGGCCGGCCGCGCTGCCGAGGACGTCGTCCGTCACAGGCTGTCGTCCGTCACGGGTTGAGGAAGCCCGCGGCGCTCAGCACCTTGGCGCCCTCGGGGGACTCCACCAGGGCGATGAAGGCCTTGGCGGCCTCGGCGTTGGGGGCGTCCTTGAGCAGGACGATGGGGTAGTCGTTGATGACCTTGGCGGACTCGGGGAACTCCACGCCCTCCACCTTGCCACCGGCGGCCTTCACATCGGTCTTGTAGACCAGCGAGGCGTCGACCTCCTTGAGCTCGACCTTGGTCAGCGCGCTCTTGACGTCCTGCTCGTAGGAGACCGGCGTGAGCTTCAGGCCGCCCGCGTCCAGCGCCTTCTGGGCGGCGGCGCCGCAGGGCACCTCCTTGGCGCACAGGGCGACCTTGAGGCCGGAGGCGGTGAGGTCCTTGAGGGCGTCGACCTTCTTGGGGTTGCCGGGGACGACCGCGATCTCCAGCTGGTTGCGCACGAAGGTCTCCGGCTCCCCGGAGGCGTCGTTCGCGTCGGTGACGATCTTCATCGTCTTCGGGGAGGCGGCCGCGAAGACATCGGCCGGGGCGCCCGAGGTGATGCTCGCGGCGAGCGTGTCGCTGCCGCCGAAGTTGAAGGCCACCTTCGCACCGGGGTGCGCGGCCTCGAACTGCTTGCCCAGCTCGGTGAAGGTCTCCTTGAGCGAGGCCGCGGCGAAGACCGTGACCGTGCCCGTGAGGTTGTCGGCGGGCGAGGCCGAGGTGTCGGCCGAGGACGACGAGGCCGCCGAGGGCGAGGAGGACGCAGAGGCGTCCGACGAGTCGTCGCCGGAGGAGCAGGCGCTCAGGGCCAGCAGCACCGCGGTGCCTCCGACGGCCAGCTGCACAGCCCGGGTCCGGCGGTGCACGGAACGGTTCATCACGTGGTCATTCCCCCTCGGTAAGTGGTCGCGCCAGTGATCGATGATATGCCGCAGGTGCGGCACCGGAGGTCCCTGATGCATTGCATTAGCCAGACGATTCGACAACTCATCCCGTACCTGCGTTTCTGCGGGTGGTCCGCGTGGGTACCGTTGAGCGGGAGGTGCATGCCCGTGACCGCGCCCGTTCCCGCGCCACAGCCGCAGCTCGCCGGATTCGTGCTGAGCGGCGACCTCGCCCGCCCCGCCCCGCTCACCGTGCGCGATCTGCGCGCCTGGCCCCAGCACGAGGCGCGGGTCAGCTTCGAGTGCGCGACCAGCGGGACGCAGCACCACCGCTTCGAGGGGCCGCTGCTGCACGAGGTGCTGTGCGCCGCGGGCCCCGCCTTCGACCCGGCCCGGCGCAAGGACCGGCTGCGCTTCCTCATCGTCGTCACCGGCGCCGACGGCCACCACGCCCTGCTGTCCTGGGGCGAGATCGACCCCGACTTCGGGCGGGCCGCGGTGCTGCTGGCCACCCGTATCGACGGCACACCGCTCGACGGCTCGGGCCCGCAGCTGGTGCTCCCCCAGGACCGGTGCGGGGCACGGCACATCAGCGGCATCACCGCGATCCGGGTGGACGGCGGGTACACGGGCGCCGCGGCGGCCTGATCCCCGTACGATCGGCCGGATGCACGCCTCCTCCCCCTCGTCCTCTTCCTCCGCCCCTGACGCAACACCCGCATCACCTGTCACTTCCGTCTCACCCGCCGGTCTCGTCCGCGCCTTCCACACCGCCTTCGGCCTCGACGTGCGCTCCGCCCCCGCCGAGATCTCCCCCGCGCACGCCGCCCACCGCCAGGACCTGCTGGCGGAGGAGGTGGCCGAGGTCGCGGAGGCCTCCGCCGAGGGCTCGCTGCCCCACCTCGCGCACGAGCTGGCCGACGTGGTCTACATCGCGTACGGCACGGCGCTGGTCCACGGCATCGACCTCGACGCCGTGATCGCCGAGGTGCACCGCGCCAACATGTCCAAACTGGGCCCCGACGGGCGTCCGGCGCTGCGCGCCGACGGCAAGGTCCTCAAGGGCGAGCACTACCGCGCCCCGGACGTCGCCGGGGTACTGCGTGCCCAGGGCTGGACGCCCCCCGGGGCCTAGCGCACGGGCCGCGGCGGCGGGGCGGGCGCGGCCTCCCGTGCCGCGGCCGGGCCCTGGTGTCACGCTGGGATAACCAGGGTCGGACCCCGCCGAAGGGAGCGCCATGATCACCACAGACTTCGTCCCCGGTTCGCCGTGCTGGGTGGACCTCGGGGCGCCGGACGTGGATGCCGCGGCCGCCTTCTACGGCGCGGTCTTCGGCTGGGACTTCGAGCGGTTCGCCCTGGAGGACGCCGATTTCGGCCTCTTCCGGCTGCACGGGCGGACGGTGGGCGCGGTCGGCCGGCTCACCGAGGAGGGCGCCCGCCCCGCGTGGATGATCTACTTCCGCGCCCTCGACGTCGAGGTGACCACCTGGGCCGCGATGCGGGCGGGCGCCTCGGTGCGGCGGGAGCCGCACGACGTACAGGACGCCGGCAGGCTGGCGCAGCTCACCGACCCGCTGGGCGCCGAGTTCGCCGTGTGGCAGCCGCGGGGGACCCAGGGCTTCGGCACCGCCGACCTGCCGGGCTCCCTGTGCTGGACCGAGCTGTACACGACGGACGCGGCGGCCGCGAAGGAGTTCTACGGCTCCCTCTTCGGCTGGAAGACCGACGACATGCCGCTGCCCGGCGGGAGCGGGGCCACGTACACCGTGATCACACCCGCCGGGGAGAGCCAGGAACGGATGCAGGGCGGGCTGATGGAGATGGCCCCGGAGTTCCTCACGCTGAACGACGGGCGTCCCTACTGGCACCCGGTCTTCGCCGCCGAGGACTGCGACGACGTCGTCGCCCGCGTCACCGGCAACGGCGGTGCGCTCCAGATGGGCCCCGAGGACGCCGAGGGCGTCGGCCGGCTGGCGGTCTGCCTCGACCCGTCGGGTGCGGACTTCGTCCTGCTGACCCCGGCACCTCCCGCCTGAGCGGGGTCCGGGGGAGAATCGGGGGCATGACGGAGCGCAAACCACCCGGTGTCCCGTTCGAGTCGTGGGTCGACCACCAGATCCGCGACGCCGCCGAACGCGGCGCCTTCGAGGACCTGCCCGGGGCGGGCAGGCCGCTGCCCTCGCTGGACGAGCCCTACGACGAGCTGTGGTGGATCCGGCGGAAGATGGCCCGCGAGGGCCTGAGCCCGCTGCCGCCCGCCCTCGCGCTGCGCAAGGAGGCCGAGGACGCCCTGGCCAAGGCGCGCAAAGCCCCGTCCGAACGCCTGGTCCGGGCCATCCTGGACGGCGTCAACGACAAGATCCGCGCGGCGCTGCGCATGCCGCCGCCCGGTCCGCCGCTCGGGCTGAGGCCCTTCGACGTCGACCAGGTCGTGGCCGAATGGCGGGAGCGGAATCAGCCCTGACCCGGGTCATTCCGCGGACCGGGCCCCGTCCTCCCGCCCGCGGCGCACTTCCTGGAGCACCCAGGTGTTGCCGTCGGGGTCCGCGAAGTCGGCGAAGGAGTTGTACGGGGTGCGGTCCGGGTCGGTGCCGTCCACCCAGCCGGCCGGCGTCATGTGCCGTACGGCGCTCACGGTGACACCGCGGGCGGTCAACTCCGCGTGCGCGGCCTCGATGTCGTCGACGACGAGGTGCAGTCCGCGCACCGAACCGGGCGCCGCGTCCGTGATGCCCTTGCCCACCGCGACCGAGCACCCGGACCCGGGCGGGTCGAGCTGGACGACCCGGAAGTCGTCGCCCGCCCGGTGGTCGACATGCACGGCGAAGCCGAGCTGCTCGCTGTAGAAGGCCTTGGCGCGGTCGACGTCGGTGACCGGCAGCAGCACGAGTTCCAGCCTGAGATCCATGGGGCGTCCCCTTCCGTCGGTGCTACGGATCGTGCCACGCGCGCGGACGGACCCGCGGTCACTTCGCCCATCGTGCGTGCCGGTCCGTTCCGGGGAACGGGGGGCGCCGCGGCGGGCGGCGGCGCAGGGGGCTGCGGGCCGGTGGCGACGGTGCGCCGTCCGCTCGGGCGGACCCGGAGGGTCCCCGGTTGCGGGACGGGGTGGGCTGAAAAATAGTCGGAGGATGACAGACCGGCCGCGGGGCGGGATCCGGGACGGGCTCCGTGCCGTGCGTGCCGGTCTGCCGCGCCGGGCGCGGGAGCTGCGCGGGGGTGCCGAGCGGCGGTTCCCGGTCATCACCCGGCTGGCCGCGCGGCTGCTGACCGTGAACGTCCTCGACGCCGGGACCCGGCTGGCGGCGCAGGTCTTCCTCACCGCCGTGCCGCTAATTTTTGTCGTCACCTCCCTCGCGCCCGACGACCTGCGCCGCGACATCTTCGACTCGCTGGAGGTCCTGCTGGGGCTGGACGGCGCGTCGCAGCAGCAGTTGAGCCGGCTGGCGGAGGCCGAGGCGGGCAATCTGCGGGAGACGGTCGGCGCGGTGGGCAGCCTCATGGTGCTGCTGTCCGCGACCGCGTGCAGCCGGTCGATGCAGCGGGTCTGCGAACGGGCCTGGCGGCTGCCGAAGTCCGCTGCCCGGATCGCGGTGTGGCGGTGGTTCGCCTGGGTCGTGACGATGCTGGTCGTCGTCTTCCTGCTGGGTCCCCTGCGGGACGCCTTCGGTGTCGGCGAGTGGCTGGGCGTCCCCCTGTCGCTGGCGTGCGGCATCGCCGTGTGGTGGTGGACGCAGCACCTGCTGCTCGGGGGGCGGGTCGGCTGGCGGCGGCTGTTCCCCGGTGCCGTCCTCACCGCGGCGGTCCTGGAGGTCGCGTACCTCGCCGCCCCGCTCTACGTTCCCCGGGCCCTCAACCGCAGCCTGGAGGCCTACGGTTCGCTCGGCTCGGTCTTCACGCTGCTGTCCTGCCTCATCGCCGCCTGCGTCGCGGTCGCGGTGTGCATCACCTTCGGCGCCGTCCTTTCCCCCGAGCAGCCGCCCGCGGGGGTCAGTGGCGGAGGGCGGCGTCCACGGTCGCCCTGACGGTGCCGGTGAGGTCGCGGTGGCTGCGGGCGGTGGCGTGGGCGTTGCCGTGGGCGGGGACGCCGGGGACGGTGACGACGACCGCGTCGAGCAGCTTGCCGCCGGCGTCGCGGAAGGAGACCTGCACGGTGTAAGTGGCCTGCTTCGCGCCGTTGTTGGTGGCGGTGACGGGGACGGTGGCCCGGCCCTCGCCATGGGCCGTGGCGACGGTGCCGAGGCGGATGTCGGCCTTGGCGTCGACGCCGCCCTTGACGCGGGCGAGCTCCGAGGCCGCCGCGGCGGTCGCCGACGCCAGGGCTTCCCCTCCGCGGGCGGCCAGGGAGGACGCGGCGGAGGCGGCACGGGACCTGTCGACGGAGGGGAGTCGGCTGCCGTCCGAGCAGCCGCTCGCGGCACCTGCCGTGACGGTCAGTACGGCCGCCGCGCACATCGCGCGCCACCGGTTGTCTGGGGTCATCGCCTGCCTCCGTACCGCTTCTGACGCCTCATATGGCACATCCTGCACAATACGGATTAAATGACCGTGGCGCGTGGTCAGGGAAAAGGGGCGAGGAGATGGCAGGCACGGACCCCGAGGGCGATGACCTCGCCGGACTGCGCGCCCGGCTGGCCGCGCTGGAGGCGCGTGAGGCCCCGGCGCCCGCCGGCCGCCGCCGGCACCACCCGGTCAGGGCCTTCTTCTCCGCGCTGCTGATCGTCCTCGCCTGCGTCCTCGTCCCGCTCAGCGCCCTGGCCGTCTGGGTGAACTCGCAGATCGGCGACACCGACCGCTACGTCGCCACCGTGGCGCCCCTCGCCTCCGACCGCGACGTCCAGGACGCCGCCGCGAACCGCATCACCGGCGCCGTCATGCAGCACATCGACCTGAAATCCCTGCTGGACGAGGTCGCCCCGGCCGACCGCCCGCGACTCGACACCCTCCTGACCCGGCTGTCCGGCCCCCTGACCAGCGGCCTGGAGAGCCTGGTGCACAGCGCGGCCGAACGGGTCGTGCGCAGCGAGGCCTTCCGGACGCTGTGGGTGGAGGCCAACCGCCGCGTCCACGCCACCGTCGACAAGGCCCTCACCGGCCAGGGCGGCGGCGCGGTGCGGCTCACCAACGACACCGTCGCGATCGACCTGGCCCCGGTCATCGACCGGGTCAAGCAGCGCCTGGTCGACGCGGGCGTCACGATCGCCGCGAAGATCCCGCAGGTCCACACCGACTTCACCGTCGTCCGCTCGGAGAAGATCGGGAAGATCAGAACCGCGTTCCGGCTGCTGCAACTCGTCGGCTTCTGGCTGCCGGTCCTCACCGTCGTCCTGGCCGCGGTGGGCGTGCTGCTCGCCGCGCGGCGCCGCCGCTCCCTGGTCGCCGCGGCGCTCGGTTTCGCCGGGGCCGCCCTGGTGCTCGGCGTGGCCCTGACCGTGTTCCGGACGCTGTACCTGGACGCACTGCCCGCGAGCGTCTCGCAGCCCGCGGCGGCGACCGTCTACGACACCCTGATCCGCTTCCTGCGCGGAACCGTCCGCGCCGTGATCGTGCTCGGCGTGGTCGTGGCGCTCGGGGCATGGCTCAGCGGCCCCGGGCGGTACGCCGTCCGGGTGCGCGGGGTCTGGGAGTCCGTGCTCGGCGCCGCGGGGGACGCCGCGGAGCGGGCGGGAATGCGGACCGGACCCGTCGGCCCGTGGCTGGCCCGGCACAAGGTCCTGGTCGCCTGGGTCGTCGTCGCGGCGGCGGGGCTCGTGCTCGCCTTCTGGTCGTACCCGACGGGCTGGGTCGTCGTCTGGCTCGCGCTGGCCGTCGTCCTCGTCCTCGCCGCGGTCGAGTTCCTGGCCCGTCCGGTGCGGTCATGACGTTCGGACTGGCGCGCCGCCAAGTGCGGCCCAAGGTCCCGCTGCTGCACGGCGAGGGCGACAAGTCGCGGCTCACCAGCCTCCAGGGGCTGGCGGCGCTGTCGCTGGACGCGCTCAGCTCGGTGGCGTACGGCCCGGAGTCGATCGTCGTCGTCCTCATCGCGGCCGGCACGGCGGCACTGTCCGCGACGCTGCCGGTCATGCTGGTCATCGCCGCACTGCTGGTCGTGCTGGTGATCTCCTACGGGCAGGTCATCGCCGTCCACCCGGACGGCGGCGGGTCCTACGCGGTCGCCAAGAAGGACCTCGGACGGGGGGTCAGCCTGCTGGCCGCGGCCAGCCTGGTCGTGGACTACGTGCTCACCGTCGCCGTCAGCCTGGCGGCCGGCGCGGCCAGCCTCGCCTCCGCCTTCCCGTCCCTGACGCCGTACCTGCTGGAGATCTGCCTGGGCGGCCTCGGCCTGATCACCCTGGTGAACCTGCGGGGCGTCGCGGACAGCGCACGGGTGCTGATGCTGCCCGCGGTGCTGTTCGTCCTCAGCATCGGCGCGGTTGTGGTCGTGGGCCTGCTGCGCTCCCATCCGGTGGCGGTCGTCGGCACCGCGCAGGCCACGCACGCCACCGAGGCGCTGAGCCTGCTGCTGCTCCTGAAGGCGTTCTCCTCCGGCTGCTCCGCGCTCACCGGCGTGGAGGCCATCGCCAACGCCGTGCCGGCCTTCCGGCCGCCCAAGGTGCGGCGCGCCCAGCGGACCGAGCTGATGCTCGGCGTGCTGCTGGCGCTGATGCTCGTCGGGCTCGGCTTCCTGATCCGGCGCGACGAGGTGGCGCCGCGCGGCGGCGTGACGATCCTGGCGCAGCTCACCGCCGGTTCCTTCGGGGACGGCTGGCCCTACTACGCGACCAACCTCATCGTGACGTTCGTCCTGGGCCTGGCCGCGAACACCAGCTTCGGCGGGCTGCCCGTGCTGATGAGCCTGCTGGCGCGCGACGACCGGCTGCCGCACGTCTTCGGGCTGCGCGCCGAACGGCCGGTCTACCGCTACGGGGTGGTGGCCCTCGGGGTGGTGGCGGCGGTCCTGCTGATCGTCGTGGACGCCGACACCCAGCGGCTGATCCCGCTGTACGCGATCGGCGTGTTCATCGGCTTCACCGTCAGCCAGACCGGCCTGGTGCGGCACTGGGCCGGCGCCCGGCCGCGCGGCTGGCTGTCCCGGGCGCTGCTCAACGGCCTGGGGGCACTGCTGACCGCGCTCGCCGGGGTGATCCTGCTGACCAGCAAGTTCCTGGAGGGCGCCTGGGTGGTCGTCATCGCGGTGCCGCTGCTGATGCTGCTGTTCGCCCGCATCGAGCGGTACTACGCGCGGGTCCGCGAGGAACTCAGGCCCGGGCAGATCCCCGACGCCCCGCGGCGCACCGACAGCCTGGTCATCGTGCCGCTGGGCGAGGTCAGCCGGCTCGCCCGGCACGCGCTGACCGCGGCCATGGCGCTCGGCGACGAGGTGGTGGTCGTCGCCGTGCACTGCGACCCGGAGAAGAGCCGCAGCCTGCTGGAGACCTGGGAGCGCTGGCACCCCGGGGTGCGCCTGGACGTCATCGAGAGCCCGCACCGCTCCCTGGTGCAGCCGATCCTCGCCTACGTCAAGCGGGCCGCCGTCGGCGGGCGGCAGGTCGCCGTGCTCATCCCGGAGGTCGAGCCCCGGCACCGCCGCTACCGCATCCTGCAGAACCAGCGCGGCATCCTGCTCGCCACCGTCCTGCGGGCCCGGACCGACGTGGTGGTCTGCCTGGTGCCGTACCGCCTCGACATCTGACGGCGGCGGGTGGCCCCGCCGCCCGGCAACCGTTCCGGGCCGGGGCTGTACGGCGGCGCGTCCGAGGTGCTGCGGAGTGCGGCCTTCGGTGCGGCGCCGACGCTGTCGCGGGCCGCGCTGGAGCACCCGCCCGCCCGGCCCGCCGCGCTGCACCGGGCGACGGGACGGCCTCCCGGCGCGACGGCCTGTCAGGGACGCCCGACGGCGCACCGGGCCCGGGGGCGGGCGCCGCATCATTCCCGCCGGGGCCGCTGCGCCTACCATCACCGCCGTGAGAACCGATGCGCACACCGGCGGCCGCGTCCTGGTCGCCGACGACGACGCCGCCATACGCAGGTCCCTGGAGCGGGGGCTGCGGCTCGGCGGCTTCTCGGTGGCCCTGGCCGCCGGCGGGCACGCCGCGCTCGGCGCCGTCCGCGAGGGCGCGCCCGACGTGGTCGTACTCGACATCTCCATGCCGGACCTCAGCGGGATCGAGGTCTGCCGGACCCTGCGGGCGGAGCACAACGAGGTCCCCGTGCTGATGCTCTCCGCCCTCGACGAACTCGCCGACCGGGTCGCCGGACTCCAGGCGGGCGGCGACGACTACCTGGTCAAGCCGTTCGCCCTGGAGGAGCTCGTACTGCGGCTGCACGCCCTGCTGCGCCGCCGCCCGCCCGCGCCCTCCGACACGGTGCGGGCCGGCGGCCTGCTCGTCGACCCGGCGACCCGGCAGGCGCGCCTGGACGGGCAGCCGCTGGCGCTCACCCGGCGCGAGTTCGAGCTGCTGGAGGTCCTGGCCCGCAACGCGGGACTGGTGATGACCCGCGACCAGTTGCTCGACCGCGTCTGGGGCTACGACTTCGACGTGCGCACCGACGCCGTCGACACCTTCGTCAGCTACCTGCGGCGCAAGCTGGAGGCCGGCGGCCGCCCGCGCATCCTCCACACGGTGCGGGGCGTCGGCTTCGTCCTGCGCGACGACCGCACGGGCGGCCGGCCATGAGGCTGTCGACACGGGTCGCCCTCGCCGTGGGCGCCGTGGTGCCGCTGCTCGTGCTGGCCTCCGGCGCGCTGCTCATCCGGCTGGTCGCCTCGGACCTGCACGCCCAGCAGGACGCGCACCTGCGGGAGCGGGCCGCGGCGGTCGCGCCGGACGCCCGCGCCCTGCTGCGGGTCAGCGCGGCCGACCGCCCCGCGGCCGAACAGGCCCGCAGCCGACGGCTGTTCGCCTCGGCGCTCGACGTCGGCATCCGGCTCACCGGCCCGGACGGCACCGTCGAGGGCGGCCCGCTGCCCGCCGCCTCGGTCGTGCTGCCCGCCGCCGCGCCCCGCCCCGTCACGGTCGGCGCCGGGGGCGTGCGCTGGCGCGTGCTGTCGCGGCCGGTGGCCGGCTCGCGCAAGGCGGCCACCGGCACGCTGTGGGTCTTCTCGCCCGACGCGGCGACCGAGGCCCAACTGCGGCGGGTCCGCCTGCGCGTGCTGACCGTCGCCCTGCTCGCCGCACCCCTGTCCGGGCTGCTGGCCTGGGCCGCCGCCGGCCGGGCCGTACGACCGCTGCGCCGGCTCCAGCAGCGCGCGGGCGGACTCGACCCGCGGGTCAGCGCGGCCCGCCTGGAGCACACCCCGACCCGGCTCACCGAGGTCGACGACCTGGCGCGCACCCTGCAGACGGTGCTGTCCCGCTACGACGAGCAGGCCGCCCGGACCGGCGAAGCCCTCGCCACCGCCCGCTCGTTCGCGGCCACCGCCTCCCACGAACTGCGCAACCCGCTCATGAGCATCGGCACCAACCTCGACATCCTGACCCGGTACCCCGACCTGCCCGGCGGCGACCGCGCCGAGGTGCTGGCCGACCTGCGCGCCGAACACGCCCGCGTACTCGGCCTGCTGGTGATGCTGCGCGCCCTCGCCCAGGGCGACCTGGTCGAGGAGGACACCTTCGTGCCGGTCGACGCGGGCGAACTCGTGGACGCCGCTGTCGCCGGGCTGCGCCGCCGCCACCCCGAGGCCCGGGTGAGCGTCACCACCGCCCCGGGGCTGCTCGTGCGCGGCTGGGAGCAGGGACTGCGCTCCCTGACCGACAACCTGCTGACCAACGCGCTCGTCCACGGCCGCCCGGCGAGCGGCCCGCCCGCCGTCGAGGTCGTCCTGCGGCGCAGCCGCGACGAGCGGGCCCCCGCGGTCGTCCTCACCGTCGACGACCACGGCCCCGGCGTCCCGCCCGAGGCCCGCGCGGCGGTCTTCGAACGCTTCCACCACCGCCCCGGCAGCCCCGGTTCCGGCCTCGGACTCACCCTGGTCGCCCAGCAGATCGCCCTCCACCGCGGCACGGTCGCCGTCGCGGACCGCCCCGACGGCGGGCCGGGCGCGCGCTTCGAGATACGGCTGCCGCTCAGCGGGGTCCGCGGCGGCGAGCCGACGCTGCCACTGCTGCGCCGCGACTGGCTGTCGGCGCAACGGCGTGAGGAGCCACAGGGTTTCCACAAAGACGCTCCCTAGCTTTCCGGTCCGAGGGGCGTGCTCCGCGTCCCCGCGACCCGAAGGAGGACGTCATGCGACGCCGTACCACCGCCGTGGCCCTCGCCACCGTCGTCACCGTGCTGGGACTCGCCGCCCCGGCCGGCGCCGCTACCACCGCGCCGGGCCCGAAGGGCGACGGGGCCAAGGCGCTGTGCAAGCGCGCCGACCGGATCGACGCCCGCATCGACCGGGCACTGAAGCGGCTGAACGGGCCCGTCACGCAGCGCGGTTCGGTCAATCGCCTCCAGCAGCGCGTCGACAACGCCAAGGCGGCCGGCCACACGGAGATCGAGACGTACCTCAACGACCGGCTCACCTTCCGCACCTCCCTGGTGCCGACGCTGCAGCAGCGGCGCACGGACCTCGGCAAGGTCCAGGACTGGTGCGCCGCGCACCACGACGGCGCCGCCTCGTGACCCGCCGCCGCGCCGCCGCCCTGGCCGCCGCCGCCGCGGCCTGCACCGCCCTGCTGACCGCCTGCGAGCCGTCCGGCAGCGCCGCGCCCGCCCCGTCCGGCGGTCCCGCCTCCGTCGCCCCGGTCCCCTCCGACCTCAGCCGGATCGTGGACGACGCCGAGAGCGCGGCCGCCCGCGCGGACGCCGACGCGGCCCGCGGCGACGGCTGATCAGGCCGGGTCGAACAGGGCGCTCACCGATTCGCCGTCGTGGATCCGGCGCACGGCCTCGGCCAGCGCCGGCGCCACGGACAGCACCGTCAGCTTCGCCGTGCGCTGCGCCTCGGGGACGGGCACGGTGTCGGTGCACACGATCTCCAGCACGTCCGGCTCCTCCGACAGGCGCTTCAGGGCGCCCGCCGCGAACAGGCCGTGCGTGCAGGCGACGCGAATCGAGCGGGCGCCCAGTTCCCGCAGCCGTTCCAGCAGTTCCAGCACCGTGCTGCCCTTGGCGATCTCGTCGTCCAGGACGATCACGTCCCGCCCGGCGATCTCGCCGATCACCGCGCTGATGCTCACCCGGTCGTCGGCGAAGCGCTGCTTGGCCCCCGCCGCGACCGGCACACCCAGCATCCGGGCGAACGCGGCCGCCTCCTTGGCGTTGCCCAGGTCCGGCGAGACGACCGTGGCACGGGACAGGTCGTACCCGCGGAAGTGCGCCGCCAGTTCGCGCAGCGCGTGCAGATGGTCGACGGGCACGCTGAAGAAGCCGTGCACCTGCGGGGAGTGCAGCGTCATGGCGAGCACGCGGCTCGCGCCCGCCGCGACCAGCAGATCGGCGACCAGACGCCCCCCGATGGAGATGCGGGGGGCGTCCTTCTTGTCGGACCGCGCGTAGGAGTAGTGCGGCATCACCACGGTGATCCGTGCCGCGGACGCGCCCCGTGCCGCGTCGCACATCAACAGCAGCTCCACCAGGTGCTCCTGGACGGGCGCCACCAGCGGCTGGATCAGGAAGACGTCCCGCTCGCGGCAGTTGGCCTGCAACTGCACTTCCAGGCAGTCGTTGGCGAACCGGCTGACCCGCGCCGGGCTGAGCTTCACCCCCAGGTGGGCGCAGAGCTCGGAGGCGAGTTGAGGATGGGCACTGCCGCTGAAAACCGCGATGTCGCGCACGCTGCGCATCCTACGGGCGGCCCTCGCGGAACCGGCGCCTGACGGCCGCCCGCCAGGGGTGAATCGGGGGCGTGAGGGGCGGCTGCGCGCCCGGGGAGGTCGTCACGGGCACAGCATCGTGCGGGACGGGCGCCGCCGTCACGGGGATTTCTGCCGGGGGCCACGGCTGCCGGGCCGGTCGGAGGAGGGGGCGGCGTCACGCCCCCGACCCGGGGGCCACCTGGGGATTCGCGTAGGCTGCGGCTGCTGTGCCTGCCCGAATCCGCCGACGTGCGAGGTGTTCCCCGTGATGAACGACGCGTCCGTTCCCGTGGCCGTCGTCGGGGTCGGGGCGGACGGCTGGGACGGGCTGCCGGAGGCTTCGCGGGGGGTGCTGGCCGCGGCCGAGGTCGTGATCGGGGGGCCGCGCCAACTCGGGCTGCTGCCCGAAGAGGTCGCGGGCGAGCGGGTCGTGTGGCCGTCGCCGTTGCGGCCGGCCGTGCCGGGGCTGATGGCCGCGCACGCGGGACGCCGGATCGCGGTGCTGGCCAGCGGTGACCCCATGTTCCACGGGATCGGGCGCACGCTCACCGAGGTGCTGGGGGCCGGGCGGCTCCGGGTGCTGCCGCATCCCTCCTCGGTGGCGTACGCCTGCGCCCGGCTGGGCTGGGCGGTGGAGGACACCGAGGTCGTGAGCCTGGTCGGCCGTCCCCTCGCGGCGCTGTCCGCGGTCCTGTACGACGGGCGCCGCGTGCTGGCGCTGAGCGCGGGCGCCGGGACGCCCGCCGAGGTCGCCGGGCTGCTGAGGGAACGCGGCTTCGCCGGCAGCCGGATGCGGGTGCTGGAGCAGCTGGGCTCGGACCGCGAACGCGTCCTGGAGGGTACCGCCGACCGGTGGCCGCACGCCCCGGGCGATCCGCTGAACGTCGTCGCCGTGGAGTGCGCCGCCGATCCCGGTGCGCGCAGGCTGGGCGCGGTGCCCGGTCTGCCGGACGACGCGTACGAGCACGACGGCCAGCTGACGAAGCGTCACGTGCGGGCCGCCACCCTGGCCGCCCTGGCGCCCGCGCCCGGCGAGCTGCTGTGGGACGTCGGCGGCGGCTCGGGCTCGATCGCCGTCGAATGGATGCGGGCCCACCGCTCCTGCAGGGCGGTCACGGTGGAGCGCGACCCTGTCCGTGCGGAGCGCATCACCCGCAACGCCGCCGCGCTCGGCGTGCCCGCCCTGCGCGTGGTGACCGGCGGCGCGCCGGAGGCGCTGGCCGGACTCCCCGCCCCCGACGCGGTGTTCGTCGGCGGCGGACTCACCGCCCCCGGCCTGCTGGAAGCCTGCTGGGCGGCCCTGCGGCCGGGCGGCCGACTGGTCGCCAACACCGTCACGCTGGAGTCCGAGGCCCTGCTCGCACGGTGGTACGCCCGGCACGGCGGCGACCTCGTCCGCCTCGCCGTCGCCCACGCCGTGTCGGTCGGCGGTTTCACGGGCTGGCGGCAGGCCATGCCCGTCACCCAGTGGTCCGCCGTCAAGCCCGCAGGGGAGCAGTAGCCATGACCGTCCACTTCATCGGCGCCGGACCGGGCGCCGCCGACCTCATCACCGTGCGCGGGCTGCGGGTGCTGGCCCGCAGCCAGGTGTGCCTGTACGCCGGCAGCCTCGTGCCGCCCGAACTGCTCGCCGACTGCCCGCCGGACGCCCGCCTGGTGGACACCGCGCAGCTCACCCTCGACCAGATCACCGAGGAGTTCGTCCGCGCCCACGAGCAGGGCCACGACGTCGCCCGCCTGCACTCCGGCGACCCGTCGGTCTTCAGTGCCGTCGCCGAGCAGATGCGCCGCCTGGACGCGGCCGGCATCCCCTACGACGTCGTGCCCGGCGTCCCCGCGTTCGCGGCGGCCGCCGCCGCGCTCAAGCGGGAGCTGACGGTGCCGACCGTCGGTCAGACGGTGATCCTCACGCGGATCGCCCAGCAGGCCACGCCCATGCCGGAGGGCGAGGACCTGGCGACGCTCGGCCGCGGCGGCGCGCTGATCGTGCTGCACCTGGCCGCCCGCCACGTCGACCGGGTGGTCGCCGAACTCACCCCGAACTACGGCGCCGACTGCCCGGCGGCCGTCGTCGCGATGGCCTCGCGCCCCGACGAGCTGGTGCTGCGCGGGACGCTCGGCGACATCGCGGAGCGGGTGAAGGAGGCGGGCGTGGTCCGTACGGCCGTGATCATCGTCGGGCGCACCCTGGGCGCCGAGCAGTTCCGCGACAGCCATCTGTACTCGGCGGAGCGCGTCCACCGGCACGCGGCGGAGTGCGCGGCTCAGCCGCCGAGCGCGTAGTCGAACCAGATGCGGTGGGTGCCGTCGGTGTCGACGGCCAGCCCGCCGCCACCGGTGATTCCCGGCCAGCGCGCCGGTGCCGCTGCCCGGCACGACGGTGAAGAACTCCGCGGTGCGGTCCTCGCCCGACGTGGTCGCCGAGTGCGCGAAGTTGAAGGTGCCCTCGCGGCCGTTCAGCGCGCCCTCGAAGGATTCCATCGCGACGTAGGTGCCGATGCCGGTGCCCTGGTCGTATGCGGCGGTGAACAGGGTCGCCGAGCGGCCGGCGACCTCGCCCTCGAAGGTCTTCTCGATGGTGGCGACGCCGACGGGCGTCCCGGTGGTGACGGCGGGCTCCGGCACGAGCGCGGCCGGCACGAAGCTTGTGACGGTGAACGTTCCCTCGGCTCTCATGGCCCGAGCGTAGGGGCCGCCGCGCCGGCGCGCGGGTCGCTCGCCGCGGCCGGGCGTCACGACCCGCTGGGCGTGCCCCGTACAGTGCGCCCGTGAACGGCACACCGCAGCACGTCCTGATCCTCGGCGGCACCACGGAGGGCCGCGGCCTCGCGGAGGCGCTGGCCGGCGACCCCGGGGCATGGCGGGTGACCAGCTCGCTCGCCGGCCGGGTGGCCGCGCCCCGGCTGCCGCCGGGTGAGGTGCGGACGGGGGGGTTCGGCGGCACCGAGGGGCTGGTGCGGTGGCTGCGGGAGCACGCCGTCGACGTGGTGGTCGACGCCACGCATCCCTTCGCCGCCACGATGAGCGCCCACGCCGCCGAGGCCGCCGCGGCGGCCGGCGTGCCGCTGCTGGGCCTGCGCCGCCCCGGCTGGACGCCCGTGCCGGGCGACCGCTGGCACCCGGTGGACTCGCCGGCCGGGGCCGCCGCCCTGCTGCCCGCGCTCGGCGGGCGGGTGTTCCTGACCACGGGACGCACGGACCTGGCGGCCTTCGCCGGGGACACTGCCCGCTGGTTCCTGGTGCGGTCCGTCGACGCGCCGGAACCGCCGTACCCCGCGCGCATGGACGTCGTCCTGGACCGGGGGCCGTTCACCTACGACGGGGAGCGGGCGCTGATGACCCGCCACCGCGTCGACGTCCTGGTCACCAAGGACAGCGGCGGCGCGGCGACGGCCCCGAAGCTCGCCGTCGCGCGCGACCTCGGCCTGCCCGTGGTGATCGTGCGCCGTCCCCCCGCCCCGCCGGGCGTCCCGGCCGTCCCGGACGTGGCGGGCGCCCTGGAGTGGCTGCGCGGCGGGGATCAGGCCGGGTAGCGGCGCGGCGTCCAGACCACCGTGGTGCCGTCGCCGCGGCGCACGGCGCGGGTCTGCGAGGAGCCGACGAGCAGGACGCAGCGCATGTCCACGGTCGCCGGGTCCAGGTCCTCCAGCGTGGTGATCCGCACGGCCTGCTCCGGGCCGCCGACGTCGCGGGCGACGACCACCGGGGTGCCGGGCGCGCGGCCCTCCCGCAGCACCTTCAGCGCCTGTTCCAGTTGCTCCCGGCGGCTGCGGGACGCCGGGTTGTAGAGCGCGAGCACCAGGTCGGCGGTGGTTGTGGCGCGCAGCCGCTCCTCGATCACCGTCCAGGGCTTGAGCCGGTCGGACAGCGACACCACCGCGTAGTCGTGCCCCAGGGGCGCGCCCGCGAGTGCCGCCGCGGACTGGGCGGCGGTGATGCCGGGCACGACGCGCACCGGCACGTCGAGGTAGGGCTCGGCGGAGGCGGCCTCCAGCACGGCCGTCGCCATCGCGAAGACGCCGGGGTCGCCGGAGGACACGACGGCCACCCGCCGCCCGCGCCGCGCGAGATCGAGGGCGAACTCGGCGCGTTCGGCCTCGACGCGGTTGTCGGAGGCGTGCCGGAGCTGCCCGGGGCGGACGGGGACGCGGTCCATGTACGTGGTGTAGCCGACCAGTTCGTCGGCCTCGGCGAGCGCGGAGCGCGCCTCGGCGGTCAGCCACATCGGGCCGGCCGGGCCGAGTCCGACCACCACGACCTCGCCGGACGGCGCCTGCGGGGCGGGCCGTTCGTCGATGCGGCTGGGCAGGACCGCGACGGCGAAGTACGGCACCGATTCGGGGTCGACGTCGGCCAGCATCGCCAGGCGTTCGGCGTCCATGGTGGCGCGCTCGACGTAGTGCGCGTCCGCCAGCCGCCCCGCCGTCTCCAGCGCGCGGCGCACGGCGGGGAAGGTGCGGCCGAGTTTCATCACGGCCGCCGCGTCGGTGGCGGCGAGCCGGGCCGCGAGCTCCTCCTCCGGGAGTGTGCCGGGCAGGATCGTCAGCACCTCCTCGCCCTCCACCAGCGGGCGGCCGATGCGTGCGGCGGCGGCGCTCACGGAGGTGACGCCGGGGATCACCTCGGCCGGGTAGCGGTCGGCGAGCCGCTTGTGCATGTGCATGTACGAGCCGTAGAAGAGCGGATCGCCCTCGGCGAGCACGGCGACGGTGCGGCCCGCGTCGAGGTGTGCGGCGAGCAGTTCGGCGGACTCGGCGTAGAAGTCGTCCAGGGCGCCGCGGTAGCCGCCGGGGTGGTCGGTGGTCTCCGTCGTCACGGGGTACATCAGCCGCTCCTCGATCTGCTCGGGGCGGATGTGCGCCGCGGCGATCGAGCGGGCGATGCTGCGGCCGTGCCGGGCGCAGTGGTACGCGATGACGTCGGCGGAGCGGATGACGTCCACGGCCCGCACCGTCATCAGGGAGGGGTCGCCGGGGCCGAGGCCCACTCCGTACAGCCGGCCGGTGGTCATACGATCTCTTCCTGTGTGGCAAGGGCGTTGAGGGCGGCGGCCGCGATCGCGCTGCCGCCGCGCCGGCCGCGCACGATCAGGTGCTCCAGGCCGGAGGGGTGCGCGGCGAGGGCGTCCTTGGACTCGGCGGCGCCGACGAAACCGACCGGCACACCGATGACGGCGGCCGGGCGTGGGGCGCCCGCCTCGATCATCTCCAGCAGCCGGAAGAGCGAGGTGGGGGCGTTGCCGACGGCGACGACCGAGCCCTCCAGGCGGTCCCGCCACAGTTCCATCGCGGCGGCGCTGCGGGTGGTGCCGAGTTCGGTGGCGAGCGCGGGCACGGCGGGGTCGGACAGGGTGCAGACGACCTCGTTGTCCGCGGGCAGCCGCTTGCGGGTGACGCCGCTGGCGACCATCTGCACGTCGCAGAGGATCGGCGCCCCGGCGCGCAGCGCGGCGCGCGCGTCCGCGACCACGGATGGGCTGAAGGCCAGGTCGCGGACGAGGTCGGTCATGCCGCACGCGTGGATCATGCGGACGGCGACCTGTGCCATGTCCGGCGGCAGGGAGTCGAGTTCCGCCTCGGCGCGGATGATGGCAAAGGACCGGCGGTAGATCTCCGGGCCGTCCTTCTCGTACTCGGTCACGTCGTGGTCCTCGGTGGTGGTGGGGTCGTACGGCGGGCGGCGGCGACGGCGGCGGGCAGGTCCCGGACGGTCACGGCGGTGGTTGCGGGGGCGCCTGCGGGGATGCCGCTCACGGTGACGCGGTAGCGGTCGCCGGCGGTGGCCGTGACGTCGACCCGCGCGCCGTCGGGCCGGCCGCAGTGCCGGTCGCAGCCGGAGAAGTGGACGGGCAGCAGGGGCAGTCCGGTGCCGTCCGGCGCGTCGCGCACCGCGGTCGCGGCGTCCGCGCGCACGTCCGCCAGCGACTTGGCGCAGCCGGGCCGTCCCGCGCACGCGGTGACCCCGTGCCACGGCGAGTCCTCGCCGGTCAGGAAGCCCGCGTCCGCCAGGCGCCGCAGCACCTCGGGCGCCTCGGCCGCCGGGACGCCGGGGACGACGACGCCGCGCCAGGGTGTCACCCGTACCTGCCCGCCGGCCGCGGCGGCGGCCCGCGCCAGGACCCGCCATGCGCCGGTGGTCGCACGGCCCAGCCGCACCCCGGCCGACAGCGCCCGTGTCGCGCCGCCGGGTTGGGGGACGGCACCGAGCCGCGGCGCGGCCGGTCCGCCGTGCGGCGCCTGCGGAGCCGGGAGGGCATTCGTTCCGGGCAGCAGGCCCGCGACGCGGGCGCCCGTGGGGTCGACGTCGGCGAGGCGCCAGGCGCGGGCGGTGTGCCCGGCGGCGAGGGTGAGGAAGGCCTCGGCGGCGCGCACCGCCCAGCGGGGGGCGTCGGCGGCGGGGACGAGGGCGACGGGTGTGCCCGCGAGGCGGAGTTCGGCGGTGGCGCGGTCCGGCTGTGCGATCACCGTCACATCGGCGCCGAGCGCGGCGACGTCTCCGCGGCCGTCGTCGAGGGCGAAGAGGAAGCGTCCGGACAGCCCGGCGGCCGCGGGGCTCGCGCACAGCAGGGCGTCCAGTTCCCGTACCCAGGAGGCCACATCGGCGTGGCCGGTGCCGTCGAGCCCGCCCAGGGGGGAGGCGACGACATTGCGGGCCCGCTCGTGGGCGTACGAGGGGAGCAGTCCCGCGGCGGACAGCCGGTCCGCGAGTGCGGTGGCCGCGTCGGGGGCGCGCAGGCCGCGCAATTGGAGATTGCCCCGGGAGGTGAGATCGAGCCGGCCGTCGCCGAGGTCGTCGGCGGCGTCGGCCAGCACGTGTGCCTGACGATCCGTCAGCAGTCCGCCGGGTATGCGGATCCGGGCGAGCGGGCCGTCGTCGGCGGTGTGCAGCCGCAGTGCTCCGGGGCACGCGTCGTCGCGGGCCGTGCGCCCTGCCGCGGGTACGGCGAAGGCGCCGTTCACGGGGGATTCCGGGGCTGCGGGCATGGCCGCGAGCATACCGGTGGGCACCGGGGAGGTGTACGGCCCATGCAACGTCACCAGCCCTTACTATGCCGGTGGGACGGCCGCCAGGCCGCGCCCATGCCATCGACGGCGCCAGGGGAGGAAACCGGTGCGAATCCGGTGCGGTCCCGCCACTGTCATCGCGGCCCACGGGTAATGCCGGGCCGCGGGAGCCAGGAACTCCCGCCGTCACCCACCGGCCCGGGGCGCGGACCCCGAGGAAGGCACGCCCGACGTGATCCTGCTGCTCTCGACGTCCGACACCGATCTGCTCAGCGCCCGCGCGGCGCAGGGCCCGGTCCCCTACCGCCTCGCCAACCCGGCCCGGCTCACCGCGGGGGAACTGCCCGCGCTCCTCGACGGCACCGACCTGGTCGTGGTCCGTCTGCTCGGCGGGCGCCGGGCCTGGGAGGAGGGCCTGGACGCGCTGCTCGCCGGGCCGCGCCCCGTGGTCGTGCTCACCGGTGAACAGGCCCCCGACGCCCAGTTGATGGAGCTGTCCACCGTCCCGGTCGGCATCGCCGCCGAGGCCCACGCCTACCTCGCGCACGGCGGTCCCGCCAACCTCGCGCAGCTGGCCCGCTTCCTCTCCGACACCGTGCTGCTGTCCGGCCACGGCTTCGAGCCCCCGGCCCCCGCCCCGTCCTGGGGCCGCCTGGAGCGTGCCGAAGCCGTCACCGGGGGTCCGCTGGTCGCCGTCCTCTACTACCGAGCCCACCACATGAGCGGCAACACCGCCTTCGTGGAGGCGCTGTGCACCGCGATCGAGGGGGCCGGGGGCCGGGCGCTGCCGCTGTACGTCGCCTCGCTGCGCGCCCCCGAGCCGGAGTTGCTGGCCGCGCTGACCGGCGTGGACGCGATCGTCACCACCGTGCTGGCCGCCGGCGGGACCCGGCCCGCCGAGGCCTCCGCGGGAGGCGACGAGGAGGCGTGGGACGCGGGCGCGCTGACCTCGCTCGACGTACCGGTGCTCCAGGCGCTGTGCCTGACCTCGTCGCGGGCGGTGTGGGAGGAGAGCGACGAGGGGCTCTCCCCGATGGACGCCGCGACGCAGGTCGCCGTGCCCGAGTTCGACGGCCGGCTGATCACCGTCCCGTTCTCCTTCAAGGAGGTCGACGAGGACGGCCTGCCGGTCTACACCCCCGACCCCGAGCGGGCCGCCCGCGTCGCCGGGATCGCCGTGCGCCACGCGCGGCTGCGGCACATACCGCCCGCGGAGCGCCGGCTCGCGCTGGTGCTGTCCGCGTACCCGACCAAGCACGCCCGCATCGGCAACGCGGTGGGCCTGGACACCCCGGCCAGCGCGGTGGCGCTGCTGCGCAGACTGCGCGCGGAGGGCTACGACTTCGGGCCCGCCGAGGAGATCCCGGGCCTGTCCTCGGGCGACGGCGACGAGCTGATCCGCGCCCTGATCGAGGCGGGCGGCCACGACCAGGACTGGCTGACCGAGGAGCAGCTGGCCCGGAACCCGGTGCGGGTCCCGGCCGCGGACTACCGGCGCTGGTTCGCCGCGCTGCCGCAGGAGCTGCGGGACGCGGTGACGGAGCACTGGGGGCCGCCGCCCGGCTCGATGTTCGTGGACACCAGCGCCAATCCCGAGGGCGACATCGTGCTGGCCGCGCTGCGCCGCGGCAATCTGCTGATCGTCATCCAGCCGCCGCGCGGCTTCGGCGAGAACCCGATCGCGATCTACCACGACCCGGATCTGCCGCCCTCCCACCACTACCTCGCCGCCTACCGCTGGATCGCCACGGCGCGGTCCGACGGCGGCTTCGGCGCCGACGCGATGATCCACCTGGGCAAGCACGGCAACCTGGAGTGGCTGCCCGGCAAGAACGCGGCGCTGTCCGCCGCCTGCGGCCCCGACGCCGCCCTCGGCGACCTGCCGCTGATCTACCCCTTCCTCGTCAACGACCCCGGCGAGGGCACCCAGGCCAAGCGCCGCGCCCACGCCACGCTCGTGGACCACCTGGTGCCGCCGATGGCCCGCGCCGACTCCTACGGCGACATCGCGCGCCTGGAGCAGCTGCTCGACGAGCACGCGGCGATCGCGTCCATGGACCCGGCCAAGCTGCCCGCCGTCCGCGCCCAGATCTGGACGCTGATCCAGGCGGCCAAGCTCGACCACGACCTCGGTCTGGAGGACCGGCCGCACGACGCCGAGTTCGACGACTTCCTGCTCCATGTCGACGGCTGGCTCTGCGAGATCAAGGACGCCCAGATCCGCGACGGCCTGCACGTGCTCGGCCAGGCGCCCGCCGGCGCCGAGCGGGTCAACCTGGTGCTGGCGATCCTGCGCGCCCGGCAGATCTGGGGCGGCACCGCCGCCCTGCCGGGGCTGCGCGAGGCCCTGGGCCTGGACGAGTCGAAGGCCACCCGCCTGTCGGCCGACGCCGCCGAGGAGCAGGCCCGCGCACTGGTGCAGGCGATGGAGGACGCCGGCTGGGCCCCGGAGGCTGTTGCCGGGGTCGCCGAGGGCCTGCCCGGCGACGTCGCCCGGGTGCTGGACTTCGCGGCCCGGCAGGTCGTGCCCCGGCTGGCCCGGACGACCGACGAGATCGACGCCGTCGTGCACGCGCTGGACGGCGGCTTCGTGCAGGCCGGCCCCTCGGGGTCCCCGCTGCGCGGCCTGGTCAACGTCCTGCCGACCGGCCGCAACTTCTACTCCGTCGACCCCAAGGCCGTGCCCAGCCGGCTCGCCTGGGAGACCGGGCAGGCGCTGGCGGACTCACTGCTCACCCGCTACCGCGAGGACAACGACGGCACCTGGCCGCAGTCGGTGGGCCTGTCGCTGTGGGGGACCAGCGCGATGCGCACCTCGGGGGACGACGTCGCCGAGGCGCTGGCGCTGCTGGGCGTGCGCCCGGTGTGGGACGACGCGTCCCGCCGCGTCACCGGTGTGGAGGCGGTGCCCGCCGCGGAGCTGGGCCGTCCGCGGGTCGATGTCACGCTGCGCATCAGCGGCTTCTTCCGCGACGCCTTCCCGCACGTGGTGGGCCTGCTGGACGACGCGGTGCGGCTGGTCGCGGGCCTCGACGAGCCGGACGAGGCGAACTTCGTGCGCGCCCACACCCGCGCCGACCTCGCCGCCCACGGCGACGAACGCCGCGCCACCACGCGGATCTTCGGCTCCCGCCCCGGCACCTACGGCGCGGGCCTGCTCCAGCTCATCGACAGCCGCGACTGGCGCAGCGACGCCGACCTCGCCGAGGTGTACACCGTCTGGGGCGGCTACGCGTACGGCCGCGGCCTCGACGGGCGCCCGGCGCGCGAGGAGATGGAGACCGCCTACCGGCGGATCGCGGTGGCGGCGAAGAACACCGACACCCGCGAGCACGACATCGCCGACTCCGACGACTACTACCAGTACCACGGCGGCATGGTCGCCACCGTCCGCGCGCTGACCGGCCGTTCGCCGGAGGCCTACATCGGCGACTCCACCCGCCCCGAGACCGTCCGCACCCGGTCCCTGGTGGAGGAGACCTCCCGGGTGTTCCGCGCCCGTGTGGTCAACCCCCGCTGGATCGAGGCGATGCGGCGGCACGGCTACAAGGGCGCGTTCGAACTGGCCGCGACCGTCGACTACCTCTTCGGCTACGACGCGACCACCGGTGTCGTCGCCGACTGGATGTACGACAAGCTGGCCCGCACCTACGTCATGGACCCGGAGAACCGCGCCTTCCTCCAGGAGGCCAACCCGTGGGCCCTGCACGGCATGGCGGAGCGGCTGCTGGAGGCCGAGTCCCGGGGCATGTGGGCGGAGCCCGACCCGGAGGTCGTCGCGGCCCTGCGGGAGGCGTTCCTGGAGACCGAGGGCGACCTGGAGGGCGGCGAGTAGGGGGGCGCACGCCGGCTTGTGGCGCGGTGGTCGACTGGGCGTAACGCCCTCGTCGGACGGCGCTGCCATCCTGACGGTATGGACGCCACCGCGCTCGCACGTACGTTGCTGGAACCCGTACCGGCCAACAGGACCGCGGGGATCGAGGTGGTCCGCGCCGAGGACGGTGCCGCGGAAGTGGCGCTGGAGACGCCGGACGCGCTGCGGAACGTCATCGGGAGCCTGCACGCGAGCGGGCTCGTCACGCTGATCGACGCGGCCGGGCTGGCCGCGCTCGTCGCGGCCTGCGAGGAGCCCGCCCAGTTCGAGGGCGTCGTGCCGCTGGGCGCGGCGGCCACGTTGGAGTTCCTGGCGCCGGCCCGGGGGCGGCTGGTGGCCTCGTGCGTGCTCGGGGCGGACGAACGCGCGGCGCTGCGGCCCCTGCTGGCGGGGGAGAGCGACCGGGCCAGGATCGCCACGGTCGCCGAGGTCAGGGACGCGGCGGGCGAGGTGGTGTGCCGGGGCGGTTTCGACTGGAGCGTGCGCCGGCTGCCCGGTCCCCGGTAGCGCGGGTTCCGCGCGCATCGGGGAAACGCCCGGCGAACTTCTGACGGCGGGACAGGACACCCGTCGCCAGGGCCCGTTCCCGCTCGTACGGTGACCGGACCTGACCCGACCTGACCGGTACTGAGAGCACCACGGACACGGCTGCTGCACGGGGGATGCGAGAACGCGCATGGACGACTGGCTGAGTGCCGACAACATCGTGGCGGTGCTGACCGCGATCGTCGGTCTGGTGGTTTCCGTCGGGGTGGTCTGGTACGAGCGCCGGGTACCGCGCCGCAAGCGCATCGGCTACCGCGTCCAGATGGACACCCCGATCGGCAGCGACGACCCGGACGGCGAGACCGGCACGACCAATGTGCGGCTGGGTCTCTTCAACGACCTGCCGGACATGGTGGACGCCACCCTCGTCCTGCTGCGCATCGAGAACGACGGCGGCGAGAGCATCGCCGACAGCGACTACACCAACCGCGACCCGCACCGGGCCCTGAACGTGGTCTTCGCCGGCCGCCTGGTCCGGGGTGTGGCCGTCACCCAGGCCGACACCGGCTCGCTGATGGACCACTTCGCCCCGGTCGGCGGCGAGGGCGGGGTCCGCCACGAGGGCAACGTCATCCACCTGCCCCGGGTGCCGCTCAACCGGGGCCAGCACTACAAGCTGCTGGTGCTGCTCACCGGCGGCCATGTCGGCGGCGGCGTCCGGATCACCGGCGGCATCCGCGACGGTGTGGTCGTCCCCAACAAGGCGATGCCCGTCGACGCCGCGCCCCCGCTGTTCAGCCGGGCGACCCGGTGGATCACGATCCTGCTCACCGTCTGCGTCACGGTGCTGGCCACCATCATCGTCGTCCGCGAGGACGCGCCCCCGCCCCTCGACTGCGCCACCGGCCGGCTGACCGTCACCGGGTCCACGGCCTTCGCCCCGGTCATGAAGGAGATCGCCCGCCACTACGCCGCCGACTGCGCCGGTTCCGAGATCAGGGTCGAGGCGGACTCCAGCGACCGGGGCGTCCGCGACCTGGCGAAGGCCGGCGAGGCGGGCCACGGCTCCGCGGTGGTGGCGATGTCCGACGGCCCGAGGCCGGAGTCGGGCCCGTCGAAGCTCCAGGAGAACCGGATCGCCGTCTCGGCCTTCGCGCTCGTCGTGAACGACGCCATACCGGTGCGCGATCTGACGATCGATCAGATCCGTGGCATCTTCCGCGGCTCCGTCGTCAACTGGAAGGACGTCGGGGGCCCGGACCGCGCGATCTCCCTCGTCAGCCGCAACTCCGAGTCCGGTACCCGCGACATCTTCCGCAGGCGGGTCCTCGGCGGCGCGAGCGAGCCCGGGTTCACCTCCCGGGACTGCGTGACCAAGAACTTCGGCGCCGACCCGGTGATCCGCTGCGAACTCGACAGCACCGAGGACGTCCTGGCCGAGGTCGGCCAGGTCCCCGGCGCCATCGGCTACGCCGAACTGGGCGCCGCCAAGGCCTCCCCGCACGTGCACATCCTGGCGATCAACGGCCGGGCCCCCTCGACCGGCGCCGACGGCGACACCCGCTACCCCTTCAACGAGATCGAGTACGCCTACACCTACGGCACTCCCGACGCCGACTCCCTGACCGCCAGCTTCCTCCACTACCTGCGCCTCGGGCCCGGCCAGGCCATCGTCGCCTCCCACGGGCACCTCCCCTGCGACACCCCCGCGGGCTTCCTGCGCTGCGCCCGCTGACCGCCGAGGGCTTTGCCTGCCCATGACAAGAAGTGCGGACGGGCGTCACACGGTCGTCGCCCGGCGTACGCGTGGAGCCCTTTTCCTCAAGGGGCATGGACCACATCACGTTTCTCGTGGCGGTCGTGATCGTGACCGCGCTGGCCTTCGACTTCACCAACGGCTTCCACGACACCGCGAATGCGATGGCGACGTCCATCGCGACGGGAGCCCTGCGACCGCGCACCGCGGTCCTCATCAGCGGCGTGCTGAACATCGTCGGCGCCTTCCTGTCCACGGAGGTCGCGAAGACGATCTCCGGCGGGATCGTCGACGACACCCTGGTCACCCCGGGAATGATCTTCGCGGGGCTGGTCGGCGCGGTGCTGTGGAACCTCATGACCTGGCTGCTGGGACTGCCGTCGAGCAGCTCGCACGCCCTGTTCGGCGGCCTCGTCGGCGCCGTGTGGGTGGGCGCCGGCAGCAAGGGCGTGCACTTCGACAAGGTGGTCGAGAAGGTACTGATCCCCGCGGTGGCGTCCCCCCTGGTGGCGGGGATCGCGGCACTGCTCGCGACGTACCTGGCGTACCGGATCACCGCGCGGGCACGGCAGCAGTCGGTGACCCGGGGCTTCCGGCTCGGGCAGATCGCGTCGGCGTCGCTGGTGTCGCTGGCGCACGGCACGAACGACGCCCAGAAGACGATGGGCGTGATCACCCTCACGCTGATCTCCGCCGGTGCCCTCGGGCACGACGCGGGGCCGCCGGTGTGGGTGATCGCGGCGGCGGGCCTGGCCATCGGGCTCGGCACCTACCTGGGCGGCTGGCGGATCATCCGCACCATGGGCAAGGGGCTCACCGACATCCAGTCGCCGCAGGGCTTCGCGGCGGAGGCGGCCTCCACCACCGTCATCCTGACCTCCGCGCACCTGGGCTTCGCGCTGTCCACGACGCAGGTGTGCTCGGGCGGCATCCTGGGCGCGGGGCTGGGCCGCCGGCTGGCCGAGGTCCGCTGGGGGACCGCGGGCCGCATGGTGATCGCCTGGCTGGTGACACTCCCCGCCGCCGCGCTGGTCGGCGGGGTCTCGGCGAGCGTCGTGCAGCACGGCGGCACCGCGGGCACCGTCGTGATCGCCGTGGTGGCGGTGGCCGTGGCGGCGTTCATCGTCGTGCTCTCGCGCCGCAACCCGGTGCACGCCCACAATGTCAACGACACGCATACCGTGGCGCTGCGCCCCTCCGCGACCTCCGCCCCGTCGGCCGCCTGAGCGCGTCCGACCGCGTCCGACAAGGAGAAATGCGATGCACCTGGACTGGAGTGCCCTCGGCGAAGTGGCCGCCGTCAGCACTGGCGTTACGGTGGGTGTGGTTGTCGTCTTCGCACTCGGTGTCCTCGGCCTCTCCCGGGCCGAGGCCTCCCGCGACGGCGCGACCCTCTCGTACGCGACCGCGGGCCTGTGCTTCCTGGCCTGTGCCGCGGTGGTGGCGTACGGCATCTATCTGATCGTTCCCCAGTTCCACTCCTGAGAGGCGAGGCGACATGACGACGCTCCCGCACCCCGCCGATCCGGACCTGCTGGCCGGTATGCAGGTCGACTACACCGACCAGGACGAGCCCGTGCTCATCCGTCCCGACGGCACCCCCGTCGAGACCTGGCGCGAGAACTACCCGTACGACCAGCGCATGGAGCGCAAGGAGTACGAGTGGCACAAGCGGCTCCAGCAGATCGAGCTGCTGAAACTGCAGAGCTGGATCAAGGAGACCGGGCGCCGGCTGGTGATCGTCTTCGAGGGACGTGACGCGGCCGGCAAGGGCGGCACGATCAAGCGGTTCACCGAGCACCTGAACCCGCGTGGCGCCCGGGTCGTCGCCCTGGTCAAACCGACCGAGCGCGAGCGCGGCCAGTGGTACTTCCAGCGGTACGTCGACCACCTGCCGACGGCCGGCGAGATCGTCATGTTCGACCGCTCCTGGTACAACCGGGCCGGTGTCGAGCGGGTCATGGGCTTCTGCACGGACGACGAGTACCAGCGTTTCATGCGCCAGGCGCCCGCGTTCGAGCGGATGCTCGTGGACGACGGCATCGACCTGGTGAAGTTCTGGTTCTCGGTGTCCCGCGAGGAGCAGCGCACCCGCTTCACCATCCGGCAGGTCGACCCGGTGCGGCAGTGGAAGCTCAGCCCCATGGACCTGGCGTCCCTGGACCGCTGGGACGACTACACCGAGGCCAAGGTCGCGATGTTCCGCGAGACGGACACCGAGCAGGCGCCCTGGACGGTCGTGAAGAGCAACGACAAGAAGCGCGCCCGCGTCGAGGCCATGCGCAGCGTGCTCGCCCGCTTCGACTACCCGGACAAGGACGAGGAGGTCGTCGGCGTCCCCGATCCGCGGATCGTCGGTGCCGCCGCCAACCTGCTGGAGGCGGGCGAGGCCTGACCTGCCGTACGCACGGAGAACACGGCCGAGGCCGCCCCGGGGATCCGGGGCGGCCTCGTCGTCGAGCGGGGTGTGCGGGGCGTCAGTTGGTGAAGTAGATGTACTTCCAGTCGCCGTACGTCGTGGCGTTCAGGCTGTCGCCCGAGCTGCCCTTGACGTAGGAGACGCGCACCCGGGCCCGGATGCCGGCCTCGCCCGGCCCCGGCAGGGTGATGAGCGCCTTGCCGGCGGTCCCGATAGGGAAGTACTCCGTGTCGGTCGGGTACCAGGTGCCCTGGTAGTAGACCTCGACGTCGAACCGCTCCTTGCGGTTCGTGGCGTAGGTCATCGTCGTGCTGAACAGCGGCGCGGCGTTCTTGCGGAACCAGTAGTAGTTCGTCGAGCCGATCTTGCCCGTCTTGTAGTGGCGCGAGACGGACGTGGTGAGCTTGATCTGCGTGCCGACCGCGCGCGACACCGACTTCGGCGCGTAGGAGAAGTCACCGCCGAACGACGCCCAGAAGGTGGTGTTGCGGCTGAGCTTGTAGGTCACCTTCAGGTCGCCCGCGGAGTTCACCGTGCCGGTCTTGACCAGCTTCTTCGTGCCGCCCGCCGGCTGGGCCCAGATCGACACCACGCGGCTCTTGCCGGTCTTGCCGAGGTGCCCGGTGACGGTCGCCGTCGCCCCGTAGGAGTACGTCGAGTGGTTGGTCTTGATGCCGACCGAGGTGGCCAGGCGGGAAACCGCGACGGTGTCCTTGCCGGTGGCGGGGTTGTGCTGGGCGTTGCCCGCGTACGTGGCGGTGTAGGTGACGGTGCCGCCGGTGGTCGGGGTGTCCGTGAAGCTGAACGTGCCGTTGGACGCGACCGTCTTGGTGCCGAGCGACTTGCCCTTGGGGTACGTGAGGTCGGTACGGATCACCGTGACCTTGGTACCGGTCGGGAAGGACACGCTCGACGTGAGCCTGCCCGTCACCGTGATCTTGCTGGACCGCTTCGCGGAGGAGGGGGCGCTCACCGTGAGGGTCGAGGAGACCCGGGCGACGCTGACGGTGTCCTTCGCGGTGGCGGCGGCGTGCTTGGTGTCGCCGGCGTAGCTGACCGTGTAGGTGTTGCCGCCCAGCGCGGACGGTACGTTCCGGAAGGTGAACGTACCGTTGGACGCGATCCCGATGGTGCCCAGCAGCGTGCCGGACGGGTGGGCCGAGTCCGTGCGCGTCACCGTGAGCCTGGTGCCGGCCGGGAAGGGCACGGGCGAGCCGAGGGTGCCGGTGACGACGACCTCACGGCCGGGGAGGCCCGTGCTCGGGGCGTTCACCGTGAGCGTGGTGGCGGTGCGGGCGACGCTGACGCCGGCGCTGCCGGAGGCGGCGTCGTGGTCGGTGTCGCCGGCGTAGCTGACGGTGTAGGTGGTGGTGCCCAGTGCGGACGGGGTGTCCTTGAGCGAGAAGGTGCCGTCGGCGGCGACCGTCGCGGTGCCCACCGGCGTGCCGGTCGCGGCGGAGTCGGTGCGGGTCACGGTGACCGTGCTGCCGTCCGCGAAGGGCACGGAGGAGGCCAGGGTGCCGGTGAGGGTGATCTCGTCGCCGGGAAGGGCGGTGCTCGGGGCGTTCACCGTGAGCGTGGTGGCGGTGCGGGCGACGCTGACGCCGGCGCTGCCGGAGGCGGCGTCGTGGTCGGTGTCGCCGGCGTA
>NZ_JBIVLI010000016.1:69584-71996 GCF_044751205.1 Streptomyces sp. NPDC088732 | reverse complement strand
GCGTAGCTGACGGTGTAGGTGGTGGTGCCCAGTGCGGACGGGGTGTCCTTGAGCGAGAAGGTGCCGTCGGCGGCGACCGTCGCGGTGCCGAGCGGCGCGTCGGCCGTGGCGGAGTCGGTGCGGGTCACGGTGACCGTGGTGCCGTCCGCGAAGGGCACGGAGGAGGCCAGGGTGCCGGTGAGGGTGATCTCGTCGCCGGGAAGGGCGGTGGCCGGGGCGTTCACCGTCAGCGTGGTGGCGGCGGCCTGGGCCGGGTCCTCCAGGCTGTGCGAGGTCACCGGCGGGACGGCGGTCCCGCCGTCGGTGGCGGCGGCGGGCGTGGCCGTGACGCCGATCAGGGATGCGGTGGCGAGCAGGACGGACAGGGCCGTCCCGCCCGCGATGTGACGGGTGCGCAAGCTGGTTCCCCCCAGACAGGCGTGGGTATGGGTGCGCCGCAGGGCGCGGGCAACCGTGAACGTGCCCGGCGCGCCTTCCTCGGCCGCAAGGAGGAACGCTACGACATGCCTATGACACTGGGCTACTGCATTGATGACCCGGGCCGATCCGTTACCGCCGCTTCGCCGCCCGCTGGCCGTACTGTGCCCGATTCGATGCGGGGATCCGTACAACCATTCCGCGATGCGGACGAGGCCGCCCCGAACCGGTCGGGGCGGCCTCGCGCGTGTCTGCCGCCGAATGGCGTCAGTTGGTGAAGTACAGGTACTTCCAGGCGCCGAGGGTCGTGGTGTTCAGGCTGTCGTGCGAGCCGCCCTTGACGTACGAGAAGCGCACCCGGGCCCGGACGCCGGCCTGGCCCGGCGCGTCCAGCCGCACCCGCAGGCTGCCGTCGTGCTCCAGCCCGAAGTACTCGCTGTCCTGGGTGTACCAGCGGCCCTGGTAGTAGACCTGCAGCTCGAAGTGCCCGGCACGGCCCGTCTGGTAGGTCATGCTCGTGGTGAAGTGCGGGGCCGTCTTCTTGTGGAACCAGTAGTAGGTGGTCGAGCCGATCCTGCCCGTCTTGTAGTGGCTCGAGACGGACGTGGAGAGCTTGACCTGCGTGCCGACCGCGCGCGACACCGACTTCGGCGCGTAGGAGAAGTCACCGCCGAACGACGCCCAGAAGGTGGTGTTGCGGCTCAGCTTGTAGGTGATCCTCAGGTCGCCCGCGGAGTTCACCGTGCCGGTCTTGACCAGCTTCTTCGTGCCGCCCGCCGGCTGGGCCCAGATCGACACCACGCGGCTCTTGCCGGTTTTGCCGAGGTGCCCGGTGACGGTCGCCGTCGACCCGTAGGCGTACGTCGACAGGTTGGTCTTGATGCCGACCGAGGTGGCCAGGCGGGAGACCGCGACGGTGTCCTTGCCGGTGGCGGGAGTGTGCGTGCCGTCGCCCGCGTAGGTGGCGGTGTAGGTGACGGTGCCGCCGGTGACCGGGGTGTCCGTGAAGCTGAACGTGCCGTTGGGCGCGACCGACTTGGTGCCGAGCGACCTGCCCTTGGGGTCGGTCAGGTCGGTACGGGTCACCGCGACCTTCACACCGGCCGGGAAGGCCGCGCTCGAAGCGAGCTTCCCGGTGACCGTGATCTTCGTCGCTCGCTTGGCGGTCGCGGGGGCGCCGACCGTCAGGGTGGCGGGGGCCTTCTCGACGTCGACGACGGCGGAGGAGGTGGAGGGGGCGTGGGTGGCGTCTCCCGCGAAGGACACGCGGTAGGTGGTGTTGCCGAGGGCGGTGGGGTGGTCCTCGAAGGCGAAGCTGCCGTCGGGGTTGGTCGTGGTGGTGCCGAGGGGGGTGCCGTTGCGGGTGGCGGTGACCTCGGTGCCGGCCGGGAGGGGGGTGTCGGAGACGAGGGTGCCCCTGACGGTGACCTCGGCCCCGGGCAGTGCAGTGGTGGGGGCGCTGAGGACGACGGTGGCAGCGTCCTTCTCGACGTCGACGACGGCGGAGGCCTCGGTGGCGGCGTGGACGGTGTCGCCGGCGTACGTGACGGTGTATGTGGTGTTGCCGAGGGCGGTGGGGGTGTCCTGGAAGCTGAAGCTGCCGTCGGCGTTGGTCGCGGTGGTGCCGAGTGCGATGCCGTTGCGGGTGGCGGTGACCTCGGTGCCGGCCGGGAGGGGCGTGGCGGAGTCGAGGGTGCCCCTGACGGTGACCTCGTCGCCGGGGACGGCGGTGGCCGGGGCGTCCACCGTGAGCCTGGTCGCGGCCTTGGCGACGTTGACGGTGGCGGTGGCCTCGGTGGCGGCGTGGGTGGCGTCTCCCGCGAAGGTCACGCGGTAGGTGGTGCTGCCGAGGGCGGTGGGGGTGTCCTGGAAGCTGAAGCTGCCGTCGGGGTTGGTCGTGGTGGTGCCGAGTGCGATGCCGTTGCGGGTGGCGGTGACCTCGGTGCCGGCCGGGAGGGGCGTGGCGGAGTCGAGGGTGCCCCTGACGGTGACCTC
>NZ_JBIVLI010000016.1:39908-69487 GCF_044751205.1 Streptomyces sp. NPDC088732 | reverse complement strand
CTCGTCGCCGGGGACGGCGGTGGCCGGGGCGTCCACCGTGAGCCTGGTCGCGGCCTTGGTCGGGTCCTGCAGCACGCGCAGGGAGTACACGCCGGCGTCGTTCGACGACACGGCGAACAACCGGCCGGCGTCCGGCGTCCAGGCCAGGCCGCCCGGGGCCAGTGTGTCGGAGCCGCTGCTGTGGCCGGTGTTGGGGAACTCGTAGGTGCGGACCGGCTCGTCCACCTGCGGCCTGAAGATGTAGACGTCCGGCTGGTACCAGCCGAAGATGCCCGCCGCGACCGTGCCGTCGGGCGCCACGGCCACCGAGTTCGGGTACGGGTTGGTGGTGTAGCGGCCGTCGCTGGACAGGTCGGAGGTCCGGTAGACCTGCTGGAAGTACGGGGCGCCGCTGGCGGCGAGGATCTGCGTGCCGTCCGGGGTGACGGTGAGGTCCTGCAGGTTCGACGCGTTGTTCGGGCCGAAGCGGTACGCCTTGGACTCGGCGTGCCCGGAGGACACGTCGTAGACCTGGAGCTCGATCGGGCTCTGGTCGGGTGCGCCGGCCGCGAGCGCGTCCGGGTTCCCGGGGGAGGAGGCGACCATCGGGGCGGAGTACCACGAGTGCCCGCCGCCCTGGCCGAGTGTGACCACGGCGCCGTCGGCGGTGACGGTGCCGGCGGAACCCGGCGTTCCGGCAGGGTCGTCGGTGGGCGTGCCGGGATCGAGGTCCAGGGAGCCGAGGTTGCCGTGCATGGCGTCGCCGTACCCGAACCAGATCGTGTCGCGGTTCATGGCCAGGTACCGCGGGGCGGTTCCGGCGCCGATGGGGTAGCGGGCGGTCTCCTTGAGCGTGGCCGTGTCGATCGCGGAGATCGCGTCGCCGTCCGGGACGGCGACGTACAGCGTCGCGGAGTCCGCCGACAGCACGAGCCCGGCCGCGCCCGGCTCCGACTGGATCGTGCCGACCACCGTGCCGTGGTAGTCGGTCACGACGATCTTGCTGTTGGCACTGCTGCTGATGAAGACCCTCTGGTGGAGCCCGTCCACGACCATGTCCGAGTACGAGCTGATGGGCAGAGCGATGTCGCTGTCGGCGGCGGCCGGCGTGGCCGTGACGCCGAGCAGTGATGCGGTGGCGAGCAGGACGGACAGGGCCGTCCCGCCCGCGAGATGACGGGTGCGCAAGCTGGTCCCCCCAGGCGGACGTCCGTCGCCGGAGAACTTCCGGCGACGTGTGGGCGCGCCGCGGGGCGCGGGCGCGGAGAACGGCCCGGCGCGCCTTCGGCGGCGGCAAGGGGCAACGCTATGTCACGCTTCCGGCAGCGATCTTCTTCCCGGACGGTCCACACCGAGGTCTGACCACGGTTTCGCCGGGCCATGGGGAATCCGTGCCCGATTCGATGTCCCGCTCCGTACAACCATTGTGCGGGGTCGGTGATTTCAGCCCTGGGCGACCCGCACGGTGACGGTCCACTCCTGGAGGCCCAGGCAGGCTACCCGGTCCGGGGCGGTGGGCTGGGCGCACAGGGGGCGGGTGGCGGTGAGGCGGGCCGTGCCGGGGGCGGCCGCGCGGTAGGCGGCGATGGCGTCCCCGCGGGGGGCGCCGATGCCGGCGTTGCCGGCGCGCAGGGCGCCGCCCTTGAGGGTGACGGGGGACCAGGGGCGGTCGGCGGTGCCGTCGAGCGTCACGCGGACCGTGGCGCCGGTGCTCACGCACAGGGTGCGGCCGGTGTCGGCGGCGGTCAGGTCGAGCCGGGTGGGGCACGGTTTCACGCCGGTGGCCGGGCCGTCGCCCGGCTGCTGGGCGGTGCCGCCGCAGGCGGTGAGCACGAGCGCGGCGACGGCCGCCGCGGTGAGGAATGCCGGACCGTGCAGTCGGTGCATGGGTGGACCTCCTTTTCTCTGTGACGTGTCCCGGACGCAAAAGGGTCCCGGCCGCCTCGCGGCGACCGGGACCCCACGCGGGGAGGAAAGGGCTCAGCTCGTGGTCAGGGCGGTGTCGTCGACCACGAAACTCGTCTGGAGGGAGGAGTCCTCGGTGCCGGTGAACTTCAGGGTGACGGTGGAGCCGGCGAAGGAGGACAGGTCGAAGCTCTTCTGCGCGTACCCGGTGGCCTTGTTGAGGTTGGAGTACGTGGCCAGGGTGGTGGACCCGGCCGTGACCGTGAGCTTGTCGTAGGCCGAGGTCGTGGTGGTCTCGGCGGTGTCGATGTGCAGCCAGAAGGTGAGGGTGGCCCGGCAGCCGCTCGGGACGGTCACCGACTGGGTGAGCGTGTCGGTGTGGGTGGAGCCGTAGCCGTCCATCCAGGCCTTGTACGAGCCGCCGTGCGCGGCCTCGCCGGAGTCATTGGTGATGACACCGCTGGAGGCGGTCCAGCCGGTGGCGCCCGACTCGAAGCCGGGGTTGGCCAGCAGCTGGCCGGCCGTGCAGGTGCCGCCGCCGGCCGGCGCGATGGTCCAGCCGAAGGAGGCCGAGCCGGAGGCGCCGGTGGAGTCGGAGGCGGTGACGGTGGTCTGGTAGGTGCCGGCGGTGGTCGGGGTGCCGGAGACCAGACCGGTCGAGGCGTTCACGGACAGCCCGGCGGGCAGGCCGCTCGCACTGTAGGTGAGCGCGGCGCCCGCGCTGTCGGTGGCCGAGATCTGCAGGCTGCGGGCGGTGCCGACGGTGCCGGACTGGCTGCCCGGGTTGGTGACGGTGACCGTGTTGCCGCTGCTGGTGCCGTTGGTGAAGGCGGTGACGCCGTTCGGGGTGCCGAGGCCGGTCGGGCCGTCGTAGCCGGTCTTGGCGGTGCACAGGTAGGAGCTGGAGCAGCTGCCGTTGGCGCCGGTGGTCACGTCCCAGAGGTTGGCGGTGTGGGCGTAGGGGTACGACGCCGGGTTGCTGCCCGCGGCCGGGGCGCCGCCCAGCGCGTAGACGCCCGCGATGAGCGGGGAGGAGGCGCTGGTGCCGCCGTAGACCGCCCAGCCGGAGCCGCCGTAGGTGTCGTACACCGCGACGCCGGTGGCGGGGTCGGCCACCGCGGAGACGTCGGCGACGGTGCGCCGGGAGCAGCCGGTGTCGGTCTGCCAGGTCGGCTTGGTGTCGTACGCGGAGCAGCCGGAGCCGGTGCCGTCGCCGCCCGAGGTCGTGCCCCAGACCTTCTCGGTCCAGCCGCGGGTGGTGGAGGACGTGTTCAGCGAGGTGCCGCCGACGGCGGTCACGTAGCGGGAGGCCGCCGGGTACTCGGCGCCGTAGCCCGCGTCGCCCGCGGAGACGGTGATGGCGACGCCCGGGTGGTTGAAGTAGGCGCTGTCGTACGACGGGTCGGCGGACTCCTCGTCGCCGCCGTAGCTGTTGGAGACGAACTTCGCGCCGAGCGCGACGGCCTCGTTCACGGCCGTGCCGAGGTCCTGCATGCTCGCGGAGTTCGCCTCGACGAGCAGGATGTTGCAGCTCGGGCAGGCGGCGCTGACCATGTCGAGGTCGAGGGCTATCTCACCGGCCCAGCCGCTGTCGGGGCTCGGCAGGTTGGTGGTGCTGCCGGTCTGGCCGACCTTCTTGAAGCAGCCGTTGGCGACGGTGCAGGCCGACAGCCCGTACTGGGAGCGGTAGGTGGCAAGGTCGGTGGCGGCGTTGGGGTCGTCGTAGGCGTCGACGATGGCCACGGTGAGGCCGGAACCGCCGGTCGACGGCAGGTTGTAGGCGCTGTGCAGGTTGGCCGGGCCGAGGCCGGACGGGGTGGCCTGCGGCGACAGCGTGTTGTCGCGCTTCATGGCGATGTCGGTGCGGCGCTGGGCGAGGCAGCTGACGTGGCCGGCCGCCGGGGCGGCGCACAGGTGCTGCGTCGGCACGTGGGCGCCTGCCGTACCGGTGGAGTGCACCGTCTGGGCCTGCGGGGACTGCAGGGCCCGGGCGTTCTGGGTGTCGCGGGCCGATGCGGTGTGGGGGGCGGGGGGCGCGGCGGCGTGGGCCGCGGGGCCGGCGGCCAGCAGGCCGCCGACGGCCAGGGCGAGCGCTGGCAGGGCCGCGGCGACCGATCGTCTCAGTCGGTGCGTGGAGAGGTGCACGAGGTGCCTCCGTCGAGTGCCGGGAGTGGGGGTGTCACGGCGCGGTGCGGGTGGCGCGGGTGGCGCGGTTCCTGGGCGGCCGCGGGGTGTGCGGGCATGTGTGCCTGACAGTCATGCGCATGTCATTTCGACACGCGTAGACCACCCCTGTGCTGCGGCTGCGTACGGTGATGACGGGTGACGCGCCGAAGCTATTGCAGGGCCGCCACCGCCGAACAGCACGGGACGAAGATCTTTACCGCCGCTTGAGGGGCGTTTGCCCGGACCGAGACGGGACCCCTCTACCTCCCTCGGTGCGGCCCGATTTCCGTAGGGTTTCCCCTGTACGCCCCGCTGTGGCCGCGCCCGCCTTGACCTTGTCGCAACGTCAAGGTCTCTACTGGCCCCATGCGCATCGGAGAACTCGCCGCCCTCGCCGGGGTCAGCACCCGCACGGTCCGGCACTACCACCGCATCGGACTGCTCCCCGAGCCCGCGCGCCGCGTCAACGGCTACCGCGACTACGGGCTGCGCGACGCCGTCGAGCTCGCCCGCGTCCGCCGCCTGGCCGAACTCGGCCTCGCCCTGGACGAGATCAGGGACGTGCTCGCCGACGACGCCGGCAAGGACCTCGCCGAAGTCCTCGCCGGACTCGACGCCGACCTCGCCCGCCAGGAGGAGGCCATCCGCGGCCGACGCGCCCGCCTGGCGGAACTGCTGCGCCGCGCCGAGAGCGGCGGGCTGCCCGCGGAAGGGCCCGTCTCCCCCGAACTCGCCGCGCTCTTCGCCGACATGGCCCGCGTCACCGCGGACCTGCCCGGACCCGAGCCCGCGATGGCGGCGAAGGAACGCGAACTGCTCGCCCTCCTGGAGACGGCGGCCTCCCCGCAGACCCGGGGCTGGCTGACCGGCCTGGTGCGGTCCATGGACACCGGCCCCGACGCGATGCGCCGCGCGTACGCCGTCTACGCGCTCATGGACGAACTGGCCGGGGCCCCCGTCGACGACCCGAGGGTCGGCGAGACGGCACGGGCCATCGCCGACGCCGTGCCCGACGAGATCGTCGCCGCGCTGGCCGCGACCGGCGAGGACGACGTGGTGGCAGCCGCAGAGCAGGACGGCTTCGTCGCCGCGTTCCTCGACGACCACGCCCCCGCCCAGGCCGAGGCCGTACGGCAGGCGATCCGGCTGCTGCGCGAGCGTGCCCGGTGAGGGCCGTCCGCGGCTGGGCCCTCGGCCTGCTCGTCGCGGCGGAGGCCGTTCTCGCCGCGTGCCTGCTGGCCGGCGTGCCCGTGCCGCCGCCGGTGCTCCGGGGCACGCAGCTGTGCACGGTCGCCGTGGCCGCGTGGCGGCTGCCGCGCCTGGTCCGGGCCCACCGGCAGGCGCGGCGCCGGGGCCTGTCGCGCCCGGCCGCGCTGCGGGCGGCCGTACGGGACGCGGTGCCGGTGCCCGTACGGCGGCTGGTCCGCCACGAACTCGCCCTGGCGGCGAGCCTCATGCGGTGGATCGCACGGCGGCCGCGGCACGGCGTGGGCGAGGGCGACACGGCGGTGCCGTACAGCGGGGCGCAGGCGGCGACGATGTGCGGCTTCCTCTTCGTCTCCGTCGTCGAGACCGTGCTGCTCGCGCTGATCATCCCCTGGCCCGCCGTGCACGCCGTCACCCTCGTCCTCGACCTGTGGGGCTGCTTCTTCGTCCTGGCCCTGCACGCCGCCTGCGTGGTCCGCCCGCACGTCGTCGGGGCGGACGGCTCGCTGCGCGTGCGGTACGGCGCGCTCGTCGACATCCGCGTCCCCGCGGACCGCATAGCGACCGCCCGCGTCGACCGGCGCTTCCCCGACGGACGGCTGGTGACGCTCGCCGGCGACGGCACGGCCGACCTGATCGTCGGGGGCCAGACCACGGTGACCGTCGAGCTCACCGAACCGGTCGCCTTCCTGCGCCCGCTGGGCGCCCCGGCCCGGGCCCGCGTGCTGCGCTTCCACGCCGACGACCCGCGGGCCGCCGTCGCCGCCCTGGGCTGGGCGGGGCGCGGGGCTTCGGGTAACGTGACGTCGCCAGCAGTGGACGGACCGAGGAGGTGAGACCCATTACCGCCACGTCAGGTTGGGTGCTCCCCCCGTACGGCTCCGCTGCCCTCCCGGCATAGGAGACCGCGGGAGCGCCCTTCGGCATCCCGAAAGGCCCTCATGCCCGCATTGCCTCCTTCCGTGCCCCCCGCCCCGGTCGACCCCGAGGCCGTCGTCGCCGCGCTGCGCGCCGCCGGCTGCGTCTTCGCCGAGGACGAGGCGCGCCTGCTCCTCTCCGCCGCCGGCGGCCCCGCCGAACTCGCCGTCATGGTCGAGCGCCGCGCGGCCGGCTTCCCCATAGAACAGGTCGTCGGCTGGGCCGAGTTCCGCGGTCTGCGCATCGCCGTCGACCCCGGTGTCTTCGTACCGCGGCGCCGTACCGAGTTCCTCGCCGGCGAGGCCGCTCGCCTGGCCCGCCCCGGCGCGGTCGTCGTCGACCTGTGCTGCGGGTCCGGCGCGGTGGGCGCCGCGCTGGCCGCCGAGGTGGAACGGCCGCGGCTGCACGCCGCCGACATCGACCCCGCCGCTGTGGCCTGCGCCCGCCGCAACCTCGCCGCCGCGGGCGGCACCGTCCACGAGGGCGACCTGTACGAGCCGCTGCCGGCGCGGCTGCGCGGCCGCGTCGACGTCCTCGTCGCCAACGCCCCGTACGTCCCCACCGACGCGGTGGGGTTGCTCCCCGCCGAGGCCCGCGACCACGAACCGCGCACCGCCCTCGACGGCGGCCCGGACGGCCTCGACATCCTCCGCCGTGTCATCGCCGGCGCCCCCGACTGGCTGGGGCCCGGCGGCCACCTCCTCTTCGAGACCGGGGAGCGGCAGGCCCCGGCGGCGGTCGCCGCCGTCACCGGGGCCGGTCTGCGGGCGCGCGTCGCGGTTTCCGGGGAATGGCACGCCACGGTGATCGTCGGGACCGCCGCCCGGGAATGACAAGGGCCGTCGGAGAAAAGTCCCACGGTGCGACGGGACCAAAGTCCCGTCGGCATGCCACCGAAAGGCCCGGGCGCTGAAAGGCAGAAAGCAATAACGCGGGAAAGCGTGAGAGGGAGAAAGTCCCGGCCCTTGGAGTGGAAAGTCCTGGCGCCCGGAAGGGAAAGTCTCCTGCCCGGGCGGAGGGGAATCCGCGCCCCCTTCCGTCCGGGTTCCGTGCTTCCTCTTTCTGCCGCGCCCGCGCGCCCGCGCATGCGCGCGTAAGGGGGGTGTCCCCGGGCCGGTCCCGGCGCGGGCGCGGGGTGATGGCGAGGGGCCGCCGCCCCGGCATGCGGGTGCCGGGACGGCGGCCCCTCGGCACGTTCGCGCACGTCAGCCCGGGGTCTCACCCCCACATCAGGGCGGCGTTCCCCGGCGCGCGGAGCCCGCGGCGCGCTCGTGCCGTCCAGGACGGGCCACGCAGTGCCACCGAGTGGGCGCGCAGCGCGACATCGGGGCGAAATATGTGACCGGGGCCACGTGGCGCCGGTCACTCAAGGGGCGATTTGTGCGGGTTCGCGTGTGACGTGGCAGATATGGCGCACGCCACAGTCCGGGGTTCTTAGTAGTCGGCGGCCCCCAATTCCCGTCCGGTGACTGGGCGGCGGGACTTTGGACCCTGAGGCGGCTACTAATCGCGGTCGTAATGGGGGGCATTGACCCCCGTCAGGAATTGGGCCAACAATTCATGGCGTACCCCACGGAAAAGGAAAGAAACGAATGCAGATCTCCGCCATGACGAAGTTCGCCTCCGCCGCCAAGGCCAAGAAGATGTCCCTCGGTGTCGTCGCCGCCAGCGCCGCCGTCGTCGCCGGTGGTGTGGCCATGGCCCCCACCGCTTCCGCCGCTCCGACGCACTCCGGCTCCGTCAACTCCTGGATCAACCAGGCGCTGGAGGTCATGCACAAGAACGGCATCCCGGGCACGTACAACGGCATCTACAAGAACCTGATGCGCGAGTCCTCCGGCAACCCCCAGGCGATCAACAACTGGGACAGCAACGCCGCCAAGGGCATCCCGTCGAAGGGCCTCATGCAGGTCATCGACCCGACGTTCAACACGTACCACGTGCCCGGAACCTCGCACAACATCTACGACCCGGTCGCCAACATCACCGCGGCCTGCAACTACGCGGCGCACCGCTACGGCTCGATCGACAACGTCAACTCGGCCTACTGAGGCCGCGCGCGACAGCGCCCACGCAGCGTCCCCGTGAAGAGTGCCCCCGGCAGTGCCACTGCCGGGGGGCGCTCTTTTTTGTGCTTCCGCACCGGGCGCCGGGTCCGTGCTTGACACCGCCGCGGGCCCGGCGCATCATCGTTCCACTAATCAAGTAGTGGAATGGTGGTGCTGGGAACGTGGAGTTCCGCATCGACCGGCGGAGCGGCGTCGCCGCCTACCAGCAGATCGTCCAGCAGACCAAGCAGGCGCTGCGGCTCGGTGTGCTGGTGCCCGGGGACCGGCTGCCGACGGCCAAAGAGGTCGCGGAGAGCAGTGCGGTCAACCCCAACACGACGCTGAAGGCCTATCGCGAGCTGGAGCGGGAGGGGCTCGTCGAGCCCCGGCCGGGTCTGGGGACGTTCGTCCGCCGGTCCCTGGCCCGCCCGCAGGCCGGGCCGGACTCGCCGCTGCGCGGCGAGCTCGACGCGTGGATGCTCCGGGCCCGTGCCGCGGGTCTGGAGCGGGACGACGTGACCGCCCTGGTCACATCGGTACTGGAGCAGCGGTACGCGGAACCCCTGGCGGCCGCCGCGGGCGCGGAAACGCACGGGAACACGGAAAGCGGGAAGCACGGATGAGTGACGGCATGGACCTTCCGGGACCACCGGAGGAGTCGGCGATCGAGGCCTTCGGCGTCGGGAAGAAGTACCGGCGCGGCTGGGCGCTGCAGGACTGCTCCTTCCGGCTGCCGGCCGGCCGGATCTGCGGTCTGGTGGGACCCAACGGAGCGGGCAAGACGACGCTGATGAGCATCGCCGCCAACCTGCTGGAGCCGAGCTCCGGCACGCTGCGGGTGTTCGGCGCGGCCCCTGAGTCGGCCGAGGCCGGCCGCCGGGTCGCCTTCCTCGCCCAGGAGAAGCCGCTGTACCGGCGCTTCACCGTCGCCGAGACGCTGCGCATGGGCCGCGAGCTGAACCCCGGCTGGGACCAGGCCGCCGCCGAGGGCATCGTGCGCGCCGGAAACGTGCCGATGAGCGCCCGGGTCGGCACCCTGTCGGGCGGCCAGCGCACCCGTGTCGCCTTCGCCGTCGCGTTCGGCAAGCGCCCCGACCTGCTGCTGCTCGACGAGCCGCTGTCCGACCTGGACCCGCTGGTACGTCACGAGATGATGAGCCTGCTGATGGCCGAGGTCGCCGAGCACGGCACGACCGTCCTGATGTCCTCGCACATGCTCGCCGAGCTGGGCAGCATCTGCGACTACCTCATGGTCATCGCGGGCGGCGGGCTGCGCCTCGCCGGCGACGTGGACGAACTGCTGTCCGCCCACGCCCTGCTGACCGGTGTCGCCGACGGCGGGCAGGGCCTGCCGGCCGGCCTGGAGCGGCACACCTTCGTCGAGTCCCGCGTCAACGGGCGGCAGTTCACCGCCCTCATACGTCCCGACGGTCCGGTCGGCGCCCCGTGGCAGACCGACACCCCGAACCTGGAGGAACTCCTGCTCGCCTACCTGCGCAACCCCGGGGCGCCCGCGCTGATCAGCCCCACGGCCCGCGTGGCGGTGGCGGCATGAGCACCGTGACCGACCCCAGGACCCCCGTCGCGGCCCCGGCCGCGAAGAGCCCGCGCCGCCCGCACCTGAGCGGCATGACCTGGCTGGTGTGGCGGCAGCACCGCGCCGCGTACTGGACCCTGGTCGCCCTGACCCTGGCCTGCCTGGCCGGTGTCGCGTGGCAGCGGTCCCGGCTGACGGACTACCTCGCGCAGTACGGCTGGCCCCACCTGAAGGGCGACGAGTGGGCCCATGGCTTCAACGCCTACTCCCAGCAACTGACCCAGGCGGGCCTGACACTCAGCTGCGTCCCCGTACTCCTCGCCGTTTTCGTCGGCGCCCCCCTGCTCGCCCCCGACCTGGAGAACGGCACCGCGAAGCTCGTCGCCGCGCAGTCCGTGAGCCGGGTGCGGTGGATCGGCACCAAGCTCGTCATCACCGGGGTCCTCCTGGTCGCCGGCACCGCGCTGATCTCGGCCGCGTACACCTGGTGGTGGGCTCCGGTGAAGAACCAGGCGGGCTGGACCGAGGGCACCTACTTCAACACCACCGGTCCGGTCGCGGTGGCGCTCACCCTCTTCCTCGTCGCCCTGGGCGTCCTCGTCGGCATGCTGGCGCGGCGCACGCTGACGGCGATGGTGGTGACCTTCTTCGTCTCGATCGCCGTGGAGGTCGCCTGGAGCCTGTCCCGGATGAACCTGGGTTCCCCGATCAACGCGACCACCCACCACGCCGCGGGCCTGCCGGGCCAGTCCCCCACGCTGCCGGCGGGCGCGTACGAGATCGACTCCAACTACATCACCGGGTCCGGCAAGCTGATGGGCTGGAGCACCTGCGCCCACGAGGCGAACGAGAAGGCCATCGAGGTCTGCCTGCGCAAGGCGGACGTGGTCGGCTGGTCGACGAAGTACCTGCCCATCTCGCAGCTGTCGTCGATGCAGTGGCTCGGCGCGGGCATCCTGTTCGGCCTCACCGCCGTCGTCGTCGCGGTCGTCGTCGTCCGGGGCCGCAGGCGACTGGTCTGATCCCGCACGGTGTCCCCCGGACCCGGCTCGCGCCCCTCACCAGGGCGGGGTCCGGGTCCGGGGCGCGTCACGGGTCTTTACAGGCAGACCCGCCTCGGCCACCCTTCTCCTCCATGACATCCGCCGCTCCGCAGGTCACCGCAGCCGTCCACGCCACCGCCGGGCGGATCGCCGAACTGCTCCGTTCCGGCGCGGACCCTGCCGTACGCATCCCCGGGGCGCAGTGGACCGTGGGCGAGGCGGCGGCACACCTGATGCTGGCCAACGAGCTGATGGCGGCGCTCGCGGAGGGCCACGAGCGGCCCTACGGCGACGGCACCGCCGGCAGCCTCGCGGCCGCCAACGCGGCCTCGCTCGAGGTGTTCACCGAGCGCGACCCGGCCGTGCTGGCCGAGGGCATCGTGCGGCACGCCGAGGCGTTCGCCGACGCCGCGGCCGTCCGCCCGGCGGACCGGCCCGTCGTCACCCCGCTCGGCCCGATGGACCTGGCCACCCTCGGGTCCTACCTGGTGGCGCACATGCTCGGCCACGGCTGGGACATCGCCGCCGCGCTGCGCCGCCCGCACATGGTCGACGCGGCGGCTGTGGAGGCGACCGTGCCGTTCGTCATGGCCGCGATGCCCCGCGTCCTCAGCGCCGCGGCCGCCGGCCACTCCGCCTGCTACGACCTGCGGGTCCGCGGCGGCTCCCGCTTCGCCGTCACCTTCACCGACGGCGCGGCGCGGGTCACGCCGGAACTCCCGGGCCGCCCCGATGTGACGATCGTCGCCGAGCCCGTGACGTTCCTGCTCATCGCGCTCGGCCGCCGCACCGCCACCGGCGCCATGGCCCGCGGCAAGATCCTCGCCTGGGGGCGCAGGCCGTGGCTCGCGCCGGGCTTCCCGTCGCTGTTCACCGCGCCCTGAGGCGCGGTGCCCCGGGACCGTTCAGCCCGCGCCCGCGGCGACCGACTCGTACACCGACCGCGCCTCCGCGCCGAGGCGCGGGCCGGCGATCCACGTGGCAGCCGGCGGGCCGATGGAGGTGTCGCTGACGAGCGCGAGCGTGCCGTCGGGCCGCTCGGCGAACCAGCCGCCGCCGGAGGCGCCGGCGGTCATCGTGCACCCGATGCGGTAGAGCGACGCCCGGTCGGCGCGGAGCGACAGCCGTCCGGGACGGTCCTGGCAGGAGAACAGCCGCTCCCCGTCGAAGGGCGCGGCCGCCGGGTAGCCCCAGGCCTTCATCGCGGGGACGGCGGCCGTCGGCGGGGCGTCGAACCAGACGGGAGCGGCCGCACCGGTCGTCTCCTGGAGGGACGCGCCGCGGCCCGGCATGCTCACGTGCAGCACCGCGTAGTCGCCCGGTGAACCGGCGCCGCCGCTGGCGGCACCCTCGGCGGTCCACTCCGCGGAGGTCGCGGCCCGGTCCGCCCACCACATCCCGAAGGGCGCGATCACGTCCGCCCCGGCGGCCGCCCGGTCGCCGCCGAGCAGACCCCGGTCGTTGTACGAGGGCACGAAGACGATGTTGCGGTACCAGGTGCCCCCGGCACCGCCGTGCACGCAGTGCCCCGCCGTCCACACCAGTCCGGACCGGCCCGGGCGGGCCGGGTCCTCGACCGCGGTGCCGGAGCAGACGGCCGGCCCCTGGGGGGTGTCGAAGAAGACCCTGCCCAGCACGGGAGCGGAGGCGCGGTACGGCGTGCGCTCGGGCACGGCCGCGACGGGCGCCGGTTCCGGGTCGGTCCCGCCCGCGTCGGCGCCGAGGCCGGCGGGCACGCGGGGGTCCGCCGCGGCGGCCCCGGCCATCCGCTCCGTTGTCCACAGGCCGGGGACAAAGGGGTTGGAGAAGCCGGGCAGCGCCTGCCGTGCCGGGCCGGAGCAGCCGGTCACGGCGGCCAGGGCGAGCAGGACCGTCAGGCAGACGCCGGTCCACGGACGCCGGGGTACGGTGCGCATCGTCGTGGTTCCTCGGGTACGGAGGGGCACGTCCGGGGCGGAGGCTTCCGCCCCGAAGGCCGCGGGGCGTCGGTCAGTTGAAGAAGCGGACGGACTTCACTGCCGGGAAGCCGATCGCCGCCAGGTCGTTGACGTTGCCCTGCACGACCAGCGAGTTGCCGGTGCAGTCGGGGCCGTCCCAGATCTTGGCGAAGCCGCTGATCTGCAGGGAGCCGGAGAAGCGGACCGGCCGGCAGCCCGGGCCGGTGATGCCCTCGGCCGGGTCGGCGAAGTTCGCGGTGTCGAAGAACGTGGCGCTGGTCGCGGGCGCGACCGAGGGGCTCGCGCCGTTGTTCTGGCCGCCGTTCTGACCGTTCTGGCCGCCGCCCGCGGTCTGGCCGGCCTTCTGCCCGTCCGGGGTGACGCCGAACCAGGTGCCGCCGACGCCCTGCCCGTTGGTGTCGCCGGGCTTGGTGTCCTTGCTGAAGAGGTAGACCGGCCAGCCGCCGATCGTCACCTGGAAGGCACCGTCGCGCGGGATGAAGCCGATCGCCGACTTCCGGATGCCGTCGATGAAGACCTTGCCGCCCTTGGCGACCAGGTAGGGCGGCCACGTGCTCGCGCAGGCGTCGAAGCAGGTCGACCTCGACGGATTCGCCGAGTCGTTGTCGAAGCGGTAGAGCGTGAAACCGGCACCGTTGAGCACCACCGGGTCCAGCGCCCCGGCCCTGCCGGCCGACAACTGCACCCATGTGCGGGCCACCGGCTTCCGCGCGGCCGCGGCGGGGGCGGCACCCGGCGCGAGGTCGCCGGTGTTCGGCTGTGCGTTGTTCTGCTGAGCCGTGCCGGTGCGGAAGGACAGGTCGGCGGCGCCGGCGGTCGGCGCGCTCGACGGGGTGGTGGCCCCGCTGCTGCAGGCCGACAGCAGGAGCAGGCTCGCGGCGGCGAGGGAGGCGAGCGCGGTGGCGCGAGTGCGGAACATCTGAGTACCCCCGGGGTATCGGTTCGGTCGGCGCCCCGGCGTCCCCGGGGCGGTTGCACACCCCTGCCACGGACGGCGTTCCCGACCGGTTCGGACGTGATCGCGCCGAGACGCGACCGTGACGATTCCCGGATCGGCCGGATGCAATCGTCAACTTCAGGTTGACGCATGCGATGCGTCAACCTACCGTTGACGCATGACGCAACCCATCCGCCTCGACGACCTGATCGAGGCCATCAAGAAGGCCCACCCCGACGCGCTCGACCAGCTCTCCGACGCGGTCCTCGCCGCGGAGCACCTCGGAGAGGTGGCCGACCACCTCATCGGCCACTTCGTCGACCAGGCCCGCCGCTCCGGAGCCTCCTGGACCGACATCGGCAAGAGCATGGGCGTCACCAAGCAGGCCGCCCAGAAGCGCTTCGTCCCCGACCTCGACCCCAGCCAGGGCTTCAGCCGCTTCACACCCCGCGCGCGCAGCACCGTCATGGCCGCCCACACCGAGGCCCGCACCGCCGGCCACGCCGAGATCACCCCCGAGCACCTCGCCCTCGGCCTGCTCTCCGAACCGGAGGGCATCGCCGCCCGCGTCTTCACCGCGCAGGGCCACCCCCTCCCCGCCGTCCGCGAACACCTCACCGCCGCGCTGCCCCCCGCCGCCGGCGAGGCCGTCCCCGAGGTCGTCCCCTACGACCTCCGCTCCCGCAAGGCCCTCGAACTCACCTTCCGCCAGGCGCTGCGCCTCGGCCACAACTACATCGGCACCGAGCACATCCTGCTCGCCCTCCTCGAACTCGAGGACGGCACCGGCCCGCTCACCTCCCTCGGCATCGACAAGTTCACGACGGAGACCGCCGTCACCGAGATGGTCGCGGCGGCCGCCGCCGCCCGCGGCAACTAGCCTGTGCGGCTTCGCCCTGCCGCAGGCCGCCGCCCGCGCGACGTCAGACCAGGGCGGTGTCGCGCGGGTCGCACGGCAGCGGGACGAAGGGCAGCAGTTCGTCGCGGCCCGGCTGGACGACGCCGTACGTGCTCTCCGGCATCTCGTGCCAGGCGTCCGGCAGGTCCCCCAGGGGTTCGGAGACGATCAGCCGGGTCGACGGCGAGACGTCGTGCAGCCACCACAGGTCGGGGTGCAGTTCCTCCAGGGACTTCACGCGGCTGCTGTAGAACAGCGAGCGCGAACGGCCCTCGCTGGAGTAGCGGAACGCCCACAGCCGTTGGCCGTCGGTCGTGGCCACGGTCATCTGCATGGGGAACTCCACCCCGTGCCTGCGGCCGACCTCCTCGACGAGGCCCACCATGCGCGCGACGGCGGCCGGCGCGTCCTGGTCCAGGCCCATGCTGAGGGCGAGCAGGAACATCACCTCGGAGTCGGTGGACCCCTCCAGCCGGGAGAACAGCGCGGGGTCGATGGCGAGCGACAGGTCGCGGCGCAGCCGGTGGAAGTCGGTGATCGCGCCGTTGTGCATCCACAGCCAGCGGCCCACCCGGAAGGGATGGCAGTTGGTCTGCTGGATCGCGGTGCCCGTGGAGGCCCGTACGTGGGCGAAGAAGGTCGGCGAGGTGACGTGGTGCGCGATCTCCCGCAGATTGCGGTTGTTCCAGGCCGGGCCGGTGTCGCGGATGATCCCCGGGGTCTCCAGTCCGGGGGAGTACCAGCCGATGCCGAAGCCGTCGCCGTTGGTCGTCTCGACACCCATGCGGGAGTGCAGGCTCTGGTCGATCAGAGAGTGCTGGGGCTTGTACAGAATGTTGTCGAGCAGCATCGGCGTGCCCGTGTAGGCCAGCCACCGGCACATCAGCACCACCCTCTTCCCCGGGTGTCCCCTCTTTCCCTCCTTATACCTCTTTACCCCTCCGCGGGCCCCGCCGCAGGCCGAGGGCCCGTGGCGGCTCATTCGGTGACGGCGCAGTCCTCGTCCTTGGTGCCGATGATCGTGCACAGCGCCACGTCCCACTGCGCCTCGTCCCCTGCCTTCGGGCCGCCCGCGAGGACGGTCGCCGTCGCGCGTGTGACGGTGTCGAAGCACGCCGGGTTCTGCGCGACCGCGGTGAACAGGATGCGGATACGGCCCTGCTCGAAGCCGTGCCACTGGGCGTAGTCCGCGTCGGACCCCCCGTTCTCCCGGTGCTGCGCCGAGCGCACCTGCGCGGTCAGCGTCGTGAACGCCTGCCGCGCGTCGGCGCAGGACGCCGCTCGTTCCTCGGCGGCGCTGTCCTCCGACGCCCCCAGGACGTAGCCGCCCGCGGCCAGTGCCAGCGCCGCGACCCCCACCGCACCGCCGAGCAGTGCGTTCTGTGTTCTCCCCATGCGGCGGATGGTATGTCAGCGGTCCGGATCCGCCGCGGGGGGAGCCCCCGGGGCCGCCCGGTCCGTAGGCTCCGCTGCATGCTGCTTCGTCAACTGGAGTACCTGGTCGCGCTCGCCCGCGAACGGCACTTCGCCCGCGCCGCGCAGGCCTGCTACGTCTCCCAGCCCTCGCTGTCCGCGGCGATACGGAAACTGGAGCACGAACTCGGGGTGCCGATCGTGATGCGCGGCCGCCGCTTCGAGGGCCTGACCCCCGAGGGGGAACGGGTGCTGGCCTGGGGGCACCGCATCCTGGCGGAGCGGGACGCGCTGCGGCAGGAACTGTCGGAGATGCGCGGCGGGTTGAGCGGCACGCTGCGGATGGGCGCGATCCCCACCGCGCTGACCTCCGCGTCGCTGCTGACCACGCCCTTCTGCGCCCGGCACCCGCGGGCGCGGGTGAGCCTGGAGTCGCTGTCCTCGGGGGACATAACACGCCGGCTGGCCGACTTCGAGCTCGATGTGGCGATGACGTACCTGGACGACGACGCGCTCGTCCACGTCCGCAAGTTCCCGCTGTACGAGGAGCGTTACGTGCTGCTGACGCCCGCGGACGGCGCCGGCGCCGTCCTCGGCCCGGAGCCGGCGGAGAAGGTGAGCTGGGCGCAGGTCGCGACGCTGCCGCTGTGCCTGCTGGCGCCGCGGATGCGCAACCGCCGGATCATCGACGGGTGTTTCGCCGCCGAGGGGGTGTCGGCGGACCCGGCGGTGGAGTCCGACACGGTGGCCGGCCTGTACGCGCACCTGGCGGGCGGCCGCTGGTCGAGCGTCATCTCGCACGCCTGGCTGCACATGTTCGGGGTGCCCGACGGCATGCGGGTGCTGCCGCTGCGGGGCCCGGCGCGGGGGCCGCGGGTGGGGCTGGTCGTCGCGGACCACGAGCCGGGGTCCGTGCTCGGCGGGGCGCTGCTGGAGGTGGCACGTGAGGCGGGGGTGCGGGACGCGCTGGACGAACTGCTCCGCAGCCACCTGCGGCGGCCGTGACCGCCGGTGATAGGAGTCGGCTATCCCGGCATAGCCACAATCGCTTTGACCTGCGGAATCTCGGGCGAGGATCGTGAAAGGCACCTTCCGGCAACGGTATTGAGGAGCCGCGATCATGGCCAAGGTGCTCTGCGTCCTGTACGACGACCCGACCGACGGATACCCGACCACGTACGCCCGCGACGACCTGCCGCGCATCGACCACTACCCCGGCGGCCAGACCACGCCCACCCCGCAGGACACCGACTTCACCCCCGGCCATCTGCTCGGCAGCGTCACCGGTGAGCTCGGCCTGCGCCGCTTCCTGGAGAGCCGGGGCCACACGCTGGTGGTCACCTCCGACAAGGACGGCGACGGGTCGGTCTTCGACCGCGAGCTGCCGGACGCCGACGTCGTGATCTCGCAGCCCTTCTGGCCCGCCTACCTCACCCCCGAGCGCATCGCCGCCGCCAAGAACCTCAAGCTGGCGGTCACCGCGGGCATCGGCTCGGACCACGTCGACCTGGACGCGGCGATCGCGCACGGGGTGACCGTCGCCGAGGTGACCTACTGCAACAGCATCAGCGTCGCCGAGCACGTGGTGATGATGACGCTGTCCCTGGTCCGCAACTACCTGCCCTCCTACAAGGTGGTGCTGGACGGCGGCTGGAACATCGCGGACTGCGTGGCCCGCAGCTACGACCTGGAGGGCATGCACGTCGGCACGGTCGCGGCCGGCCGCATCGGGCTCGCGGTGCTGCGCCGGCTGGCGCCCTTCGACGTCAAGCTGCACTACACCGACCGGCACCGGCTCCCGGAGGAGACCGAGCGCGAGCTCGGCCTGACCTGGCACGCGGACACGGCCTCGATGGTGCCGCACTGCGACGTCGTCACCATCAACGCGCCGCTGCACCCGGAGACCGAGGGCCTGTTCGGGGACGAGCTGCTCGGCACCATGAAGCGCGGCGCGTACCTGATCAACACCGCGCGGGCCCGGATCGCCGACCGCGACGCCATCGACCGGGCGCTGCGCAGCGGCCAGCTGGCCGGGTACGCGGGCGACGTCTGGTACCCGCAGCCCGCGCCGGCCGACCACCCCTGGCGGACCATGCCGCACCACGGCATGACCCCGCACATCTCGGGTTCCTCGCTGTCGGCGCAGGCCCGGTACGCCGCCGGCACCCGGGAGATCCTGGAGTCCTGGTTCGACGGCAAGCCGATCCGCGACGAGTACCTGATCGTCGACGGCGGCGCGCTGGCCGGGACCGGCGCGCACTCGTACTCGACGAACGCCTCGGCGGGCAGCTCCTCCTGACAGGGGCCGGCCCGGGCCCCGTCAGACCGTGTCGATGTGCACGTTGGTGGACTTCACGCGGGCGGTGGCCTCCATGCCGACCTCCAGGCCGAGTTCCTCCACGGCCTCGCGGGTGAGCAGGGAGACCAGCCGGTGCGGGCCGGCCTGGATCTCCACCTGGGCCGCGACGTCCCCCAGCTTCACGGCGATGACGATGCCGGGGAAGGCGTTGCGGACCGAGGTGTGCCCCACCTCGTCCTCACCGCCTCCCCCGGTGCGGGCGAGCTCCACCGAGAACGCGGCGAGGTCGCGGCCGTCGATGAGCCGGCGGCCGCCCTCGTCGCGGTGCGTGGCGACCCGCCCGGCGTCGGCCCACCGGCGCGCGGTGTCGGGGCTGACGCCGAGCAGCCGGGCTGCCTGGCCGATGGTGTAGGAGGGCATGTCGTCGGATTCCTCTCGCCTCGGCCCGACGATATCCCGCCCTCCACCCCGGAGCCGTGGCGCCGCCGCCGGTGCGTCCGGCGCGTACCGCGGGCGGTGGATGCCCGCCCGAGCCCGCCCGGGTCGGCGGGCTCGCGAGGAACTGCCCACGGGTCTGGCGGCGGTTGGCGCCCTGGGCGGCGCGGTGCGGCCGGGTCGCGCGGTGTCGGTGCCTCCGGCGCGTACCGCGGGGTGGACGCCCGGCACGCGCGGGGCGACGGGCTCCGCGAGGAACTGCCTGGCGCAGCCCGATCTCGCGGCACCGCTCCCGCACGGCCCCCGGGGCCGTGTCACACCGCAGTGCGTGAGGCGCGTACCGCGGGGTAGACGCCTGCGGCGGCGACGATGACGACCGCGCCGAGCACGGTGCCGGTCAGGCCGCCCAGGGCGGACAGGGCGGCGGGCTCCGCGAGGAACCGCCCGCGGATCTGGCGGCGGTTGGCGCCCTGGACGCCCGCGGCCGCGCCCCCGAGTACGCCCGGCGCGGTCCGACGGCCCCGGGGCGTGTCACACCGCGGCCAGTGCCTCCGTCGGGGGCAGCCGTGAGGCGCGTACCGCGGGGTAGACGCCTGCGGCGGCGCCGACGACGACCGCGCCGAGTACGCCCGCGGCGAGCGCGAGTGGTGGCAGGACGGGCGGCCATGACCGGGAGAGCGCGTAGCCGGCGGTCGCCGCCGCGCCGAGCACGGTGCCGGTCAGGCCGCCCAGGGCGGACAGGGCGACGGACTCCGCGAGGAACTGCCCGCGGATCTGGCGGCGGTTGGCGCCCAGGGCCCGGCGCAGCCCGATCTCGCGGCGCCGCTCCAGCACGGAGACCACCATGGTGTTGGCCACGCCGATCCCGCCGACCAGCAGGGCGACCCCGGCCAGGCCGAGGAAGAGGGCCGAGAAGGTGTGCTGTGTGGCGCGTTTGGCGGCCAGCGCGTCCGAGGGGCGGCTGACCTGCACCAGGCCGGGCAGTTCGGGGTTGACGGTCGCGGGCAGTACGTCGCGCACCGCCTCGATCCGCGACTCGACCGCCTTCACGTAGATCACCGTCGGATGGCCGTCGAAGCCGAGGGTGTCGCGGGCGGCGTCCCAGCCGACCAGGACGGCGGTGTCCAGTTCGGGGGTGAGCGGCATCGACCGGAGCACACCGATGACGGTGAACGCGTGGCCGTCGACGGACACCAGCGGTTCGCTGCCCGGGACGATCCGGTCGAAGCCCAGCCGGGACGCGGCGCGGTGGCCCAGGACGGCGGTCGGGAAGTGCTCGGTCGCCGGGCTGAGGAACCGGCCGGACCCCATGCTGCCGCCGATCGTGCCCAGCAGATTGGTCCTGGCGGCCAGCACGGTCATCCCGATCGAGTCGTTCGGGTCGGCCAGATCCGAACGCCGCACCGTCGCATGGGTGTTGGCGACGGCGCTCGCGCTGGTGACGGGGCCGATGCGGGCGGCCATCGCGTCGGCCGCCTCGGGGAGCAGCGCCTGCGGCCCGCTGCCCGAGGGCGGGGGCTGCGCGCGCAGCATGTTGGTGCCCAGCGCGGACAGTTCGTCCATGAGCGCCCGCTGGCTGGAGGCGGGGATGCCGGTGACGACGACGAGCGTGGCGATGCCGATGGCGATGCCCAGCGCGGACAGTGCGGCGCGGGTCCTGCGGGTGCGCAGGCCCAGCAGGCCCAGCCGCAGGACGTCCAGGGGGGCGAGCCTGATGCGCTGGTTCATGCGGGGCTCCCGGCGGGGGTGCGGGTGGTGTCGGAGGACACGCGGCCGTCGCGCAGTTCGACCCGGCGCGGCAGCCGGGCGGCGACGTCCCGGTCGTGGGTGATGACCGCGATGGTGGTGCCCTCCTGGTTGAGCGCGGTCAGCAGGTCCAGCACGGCCTGCCCGTTGGCGCTGTCCAGGGCCCCGGTCGGCTCGTCCGCGAGGACCAGCGCGGGCTCGTTGACCAGGGCGCGGGCGATGGCGACCCGCTGCCGTTCACCGCCGGACAGCTGGTGCGGCAGATGGCGGGTGCGGTGCGCCAGGCCCACCCGGGCCAGTGCCTCCTCGGCGCGCGGGCGCCGCAGCCGGCGCGGCACGCCCGCGTACAGCAGGCCGGTGGCGACGTTCTCCGCCGCGTCGAGGCCGTCGGTGAGGTGGAAGTGCTGGAAGACGAAGCCGAGCAGCCGGGCGCGCAGCGCGGACAGCCGCCCGTCGTCCAGCCCGGAGACGGCGTGCCCGGCGATCTCGACGGAGCCGGAGCTCGGCCGGTCGAGGGTGCCCATGAGGTGCAGCAGGGTGGACTTGCCGGACCCGGACGGGCCGAGGATGGCGAGCAGTTCGCCCTCCCCGACGGTGAGCGACACCCGGTCCAGGGCCGTGACGCCGCCGGGATAGGTCTTGGTCACCTCGTGCACGACGAGGACGGGCGCGGCGGGGGGCCGGCTCATGAGGCCGTCACCACGGTCATGCCCTCCGCCACGCCCGGTCCGCTGATCTCGACCACGCCGTCGGAGAACATCCCGGTCCGCACCGCGACGAGCGCTCCCCCGGGCCGCTGCACCGCGTACCCGCCCTCGCGGAGCGCGACGAGCGCGGTGACGGGGACGGTGAGGACACCCTTGCGTTCGGTGCTGGTGAACCGGACCTGCACGGAGGCCGAGTCCAGCGCCTGCACGTCCGCGGCCCGCCGCGGCACGACGGTGACGGCGACCGTGGGCGGCCCGGCCTGCGCCTGATCCTCCTCGGAGGAGCTGCCCTGGACGGCGCGGGCGACCACGGTGACCGTGGCCGGGATCTCCCGGTTGTCGGGCAGGACGACGGTGACGGCCTGCCCGGTGCGGATGGCGCCCACGTCGGTGGCGTCCACGGTGACCGACACGGACTTGCCCGTCGCGCTGTACGTCAGCAGGTCCCCTTCCGCGGGGTCGCCGAGGACGGCGGTGACCGTGTTGACCCGTACCGGTCCCGGCAGGACCACGGCCCGGCCGAGGGGGAGAGTGCCGGTCGCCTGCCGGCCGGTGTCGCGCTGCCACCGCTTGAGCGCGGCGCTGAGGGCGGGGGTGAACTCGTCCCCGCCGGTCGCACCGCCCGCCGTGGCCGCGTCGCGGGACGACCACCCGGTGTCGCCGGTGTCGTACCCCAGGGCCCTGAGGTTGTCGGCCAGCACGGTCACGTCACGGCCGTGCAGGCCGGGCTTGTCCAGTGCGCGGAAGAACGGGGTGTCGCCGAAGAAGGCCGTGACGGGCTGGTCGTCCACCCAGTACAGGGGCTTGCCGCGGGCGGCCCGCGTACCGGGGGACGGCAGCCGGGTGACCGTGCCCGCGCCCTTGCCGCGCAGGGGCAGCGGGCGGCCGTAGCCGAGGGTGCCGGGCATCGTGCGCCGGGTCGACAGGTCGGTCCTGGCCACCTTCGCCGTGTGGACGCGGACCGGGTCCTCGGGCGCGGCGTGCTGGCTGCCGGCCCGTGCGTTCCAGGCGACGGTGCCCGCGCCGGCCGTGCCGGCGGTCAGCAGGACGGCCAGGGTCACCGTGAACCGGTGTCTGCGGCGGAGGTGGAGGCGGTGCTCAGCCATTCCCGCCGCCGAACGACTTCACCTTGCAACTCAGGTCGAGGTCCGCCGCCTTCTCCTCGCTCAGGGTGTTCTGGCCCTTGTACGTCCAGCCGGTGTTGCCGGGGAGTGCCACGACGTGCAGGCCGCCGTCGTTGAGGCAGGCCACGTAGTCGCGGTAGTCCTCGTCGAAGTGCGGGTTGGTCTCCCGCTCGGTCTCGGGCGGCTGGAGGGGCATCTGCCCCGCGCAGGCCTTCTCCGCGGCCTTGGCGGTGGGGCTGTTGTCGTTCTGGTCGACGGAGTAGGGGCCGCGCTGAAGGATCATCTTGTGCCCGTGCTCCTTGAGGCACTTCCAGTAGCCCTCCCAGTACACCTGGGTCTCGGCGTCGGTCATGTCGAGGCGGAGCTGCGGGCGGCCGTTGCCGTCAGCGGCCGGGGAGGGGGCGTCGGCCGAGGGGGCGGCGGCCGACGAGGAGGGCGCTTCGTCGGCGGGGGCGGCCGGGGCGGAGGCGGTCTGCAGCGAGGCGACGTCGTCCTTGCCGGCGGCGGTGTCGCCGGCCGGTGCGGAGGAGCCTCCGCAGCCGGTGAGCAGCAGCGCGGCGGCCAGCACGGCGGCGGCCCCCAGGGGCCGGGGGATGCGTGAACGGGTCATGCCGCCCCATCGTGGGCGGCGAATGTGGGGAACCTGTCAGGAAGCGTTCGCGGTCCCTTGGTCCCGTCCCGGAAGCACCCGCGACCAGGGAAACGCGTAATTTGTCATACCTATACTCCCGGCATGAGCGCACGCATCCTGGTCGCCGAGGACGACACCAAGCAGGCCCAGCTGGTCCGCCTGTACCTGGAGCACGAGGGCCACACGGTCACCGTCGTCCACGACGGCCGCGCCGCGCTGGAGGAACTGCGCCGCGACCCGCCCGACCTGCTCGTCCTGGACGTGATGATGCCCAAGGTCGACGGACTCGACGTCTGCCGCATCCTGCGCCGCGAGTCCGACCTGCCGGTGCTCATGCTCACGGCCCGCTGCACCGAGGACGACCTGCTGCTCGGCCTGGACCTGGGCGCCGACGACTACATGGCCAAGCCCTACAGCCCGCGCGAGCTGGTCGCCCGGGTGCGGACCCTGCTGCGGCGGGCCCGCCCCGCGCCGGCCGCCGCCCCCCGCCCCGACCCCGTGCTGACCGTGGGCGGCCTCGCCGTCGACCCGGTGCGCCACGAGGTGAGCTGCGACGGCGAGCCGGTCGACTGCACACCAGGGGAGTTCCGGCTGCTGGAGACGCTCGCGGAGCAGCCGGGCCGGGTCTTCTCCCGCGAGCAGATCCTGGCGCAACTGCACGGAACCGGCCGCTACTTCACCGTACGCACGGTGGACACGCACGTGATGAACCTGCGCCGCAAGATCGAGCCGGACCCCGCCCGCCCGATACGCCTGCTCACCGTCTACGGCGTGGGCTACAAGCTCGCGGGGGACGCGTGAGGCGGCCGGGCCGGCGCGGCAGCCTGGTCCTGCGGCTGCTCGTGCTGTCCGTGCTGATATCCGTCTGCTCGATCGGCGCGACCGCCTGGCTGGCCGTCCGCACCACCGCGCGGGCGATCCACCAGGAGCAGGGCCAGGTCTTCGCCGACGACGCGCGGATCTACGACGCGCTGCTGGGACTCGCGGCGCGCCAGGACGACTGGCACGGGGCGCAGCCACTGGTCGACCGGCTGGCCCGGGAGACCGGGCACCGCATCGCCCTCACCGACCAGGACCGCCGCCCGTTCGTCGACTCCGCCGCCCCGGCCGCCTCCGCCGACGGGTCCGGCAGCCGTTCCGTGCCGCTGCCGGAGCGGGCGTCGGCGACCGTGGACCCGCTCGCGGTCGACTCCGTCTTCGTGCCCGGCGCGGGCGACTCCGACCGCATCGACCCGCGCGCGGTCGGCCCGTTCCGGCTGCCGCCCGCCGAACGCGACCACCTGAGGGAACTGGCCCAGCGGGAGGCGGCCTGCCTGCACGACGTCCTCGGCATCGAGGCCACCGTCACCACCACGCCCAGCGGGCGGCCGCGGCTGCAGACGTACCTCGTCCAGCCGCCCACCGGCTCCCGCTGCGAGGCGGCCGGCCTGGGCGAGCCCACGGCCACCGAGGCCCGTGCGCTCGCCCGGCTCAACACCCTGGCCGACACCTGCCTCGCCCGACGCGACGCCCCGCCCGTGCAGCTCGCCCTCGACCTGACCTGGACGACCACCGGGTCCCGGAGCCCGGCGGCCCGGCGCACGCAGGCGCAGTGCCTGGCCACCGCCCGCCGCGAGCAGCTGACCCCGTACGTCGCGCCGCCCGCGCTGCTGTTCGTCGGCGCCCCCGACCCGGAGGCCGCCGTCCCCTCCTCCCCCTTCGACCTGTCCGCGCCCAACCGGGTGCGCATCGCGGGCGTCGTCGGGGGTGTCCTGCTGCTCACGGTCGCGGTCACCGTCGTCCTGGGCCTGCGCCTCGTCCGGCCGCTGCGGGCCCTGACCGGGGCCGCCCGGCGGTTCAAGGACGGTGACGTCACGGTACGGGTGGCGGTCACCGGCCGCGACGAGATCAGCCGGCTCGCGGAGGTCTTCAACGAGATGTCCCGGCGCCGGGCCGAACTGGAGCAGCTGCGCACCGCCATGGTCGGGGACGTGGCCCATGAGCTGCGGACCCCGCTCAGCACCATCCGCGGCTGGCTGGAGGCCGCCGAGGACGGCATCGTCCCCGCCGACGGGCCGCTGATCTCCTCGCTGCTGGAGGAGGCGCTGCTGCTCCAGCACGTCGTGGACGACCTCCAGGACCTCGCTGCCGCGGACGCCGGTGAACTGCGGCTCCACAAGGGCCCGGTGGACCTCGCCGACCTGCTGCGCCAGGTCGCCACCGCGCACCGCGGCCGCGCCGACAAGGCCGGGGTGGTCCTCGCCGTGGACGCCGCCGACGGCCTCGGCGACCTGCACGCCGATCCGGTGCGGCTGCGTCAGGCGGTCGGCAACCTGGTCTCCAACGCCGTCCGCCACACCCCGCCCGGCGGCAGCGTCACCCTGCGCGGCCGGCGCGACGGGGACACCGTGCTCGTCGCGGTCGCCGACACCGGCACCGGCATCGGCCCGGAGGACCTGCCGCATGTCTTCGACCGGTTCTGGCGCGCCGAGAAGTCCCGCAGCCGCAGCACCGGCGGCAGCGGCCTCGGCCTCGCCATCGTCCGCAACCTCGCGCACGCCCACGGCGGCACGGTCACCGCCGGGAGCACCCTCGGCGCCGGCTCGGTCTTCACCCTGCGGCTGCCGGTCAGTGCGGGAACGTCCGGGGCGGGCGCTGACGGGGAAGCCCGTCGCGGAACTCCTCGATGATCGAGCTGATCTGCCGGGTGAGCTGCGTGCCCTCCAGCCGGTCCAGGTAGAGGTTGCGGCGGGCCAGGCCGACGGCGTCCACGCAGAAGTACAGCGCCATCAGCGGATTGACGAACAACTCGCTGTTCCGGGTGCGCTCGGTGAACCGGACGTTCCCGAACTCGCCCCGCACCGCCGCCGCCACGGAGCCGTTGACGATGCTCGGGTGGTCGGGCGTCGCGGCCTGCGCGTGCGCGACCGCGTCCAGGTAGAGCGCTCCCTCCCGGCTGTCGCGCGGCAGGGAGAACGCGCCGAGGTAGGCGCCGTCCCGTTCGAGGGCGGCCAGGTTCTCCAGCACCAGGGCGTGGTTGACGCCGTGGTACGCGTCCACGCCGAAACCCAGGCACAGCACGAGGCGTTCGGCCACGCCGGTGAGCCCGTCGACGGCGGCGAGGCTCGCCATGTCCTCCTCGGGGGTGCCGAGGCCGCTCTCGTCGCCGCGCATCAGGATGTCGGTGCCGCCGTCGGCCAGCACGATCGCGTCGACCCCGCCCACGTGCTCGATCAGCGCCCGGTAGGCCGCGCGCAGCGGCTCCACGCCCGCCCGCTCCAGCGCGTAGACCGTGGACGGCATCCCGTGCAGCTCCAGCCAGCGCGCCAGGGTCCGTTCCGGGAAGTACGTGCCGCGCGCCGCGGTGTCCGGGCGGACCGCGGCCACTCCGGGCTCCACCCACACGTCCGTGTCCAGGCCGTACAGGTCCGCGAACGACAGGTTGGCCAGCACCACCTCCTTGCCGGCCGCGCGCAGCGCCAGCGCAGGCGCGAGTCCCGCGTACACGTCGAATCCGCCGCCCGCCCCGGCCACGAGCACCCGCCGGGCGTCCCGCAACCGGGTGAAGAGGGCCGGCTCGTCAAGGGAGAACACCGGAGGACGGTAACAGCCCTTCCGGAGCGGCCGCCCGGGGGAAACGTTGGGCCGTTCGGGGGAAAACCGCGGCGGGTTGCGGACGGCTGCCCCGGAGCGGGCGGCGGACCGCCGGACGGGGCGGGACAAGCGGTGTATAACCGCCGTGTCGGAGTCGTACGACAAGGGCCCTGCGGCCCGAGGGGCCGAGGGATTCGGGGAACGGTGAACAGGATCGCCCAAGTGGGAGCCGTCGTCGCGGGAGCCCTCGGTGTGCTGGGCACCGCGCCCGGTGAGGCCGCCGCCCAGGGGGTGCACCCCGAACCGTCGCTGCTGCACGCGGTGGCGGGCGCGGACGTCGGCACGGTGCTCCAGGCCGGCCCCGCCGTGGTCTGCGGACCGCTGATCGGCTTCACCTACCACGGGCCGGTGACCTGCGTGAACGGGCCGGTCCGCAGCGGCAACAGCCGCAACAGCGGGAATTTCGTCAACCGCGGCAACCCCAACAACAGCGGCAACCTGTCCAGCTCCAACGGCTCCACCGGCTCCAACAACGAGGTCAACGGCGACGCCGTGGACAGTTCCAACTCCACCCAGGTCATCCGGGGGCACGGCGGCCGCGGCCGCTAGCCGCCCGGCCGCCCCGCCGTCCGCGGCGCCGGGTGGTCGGGCACGGGGGTCCGTCGGACAATGGTGGCGCATGTGCTGATTCCGCCCACGGGGGGCGTGAGGATCGAGAGGTCTGCGATGACACGAGCCGTGCGATACGCCCTGGTGACCGCCGGCGCCGGGACCCTGCTGCTGTGTGCCGGTGCCCCGGCGCTCGCCGCGCCCGACGACATCCGCGCCCGCTGCACACCCGACGCGCGGTTCTGCGCGAACGGTCCAGTGAACAGCGGAAATCTGCACAACAGCCAGAACGTCACGATCAACGGGACCACGAACAACAGCGGCAACCCCAACAACGTCATCGGCTCACCGAACAGCGCCAACACGTACGAGGGCCCGGGCAACAACAGCTGGAACAACGTCCAGCAGATCACCCGGGCCCTCGTCGGCTGAGTCACGCGAAGGCCGCGCTACGGCGCGGTCTTCGCCCCGTACGTGCTCAGGAAGCGGTTGCGGAAGGTGTCCATGCGCCACACCGGCGCGTCCGGATGCGGCTGCAGCCCGTCCTGCCAGCCCCAGCCCGCCATGCGGTCGAGCACGTCCTTGTCGTGGGCGACGATGGAGATCGGCACGTCGTGGCTGGGGTTCTCGCCGCTGACCATCGTGGTGGGCTGGTGGTCGCCGAGGAAGACCAGCACGGTGTTGTCGTTGCCGTACCGCTCCACCCAGGACACCAGGTTGCCCACCGTGTACTCGATGGACTTGGCGTACTCCTGGCGCACCGAGTGCGCGCTCTTCCACACGTCGTCGGGGTTCTTCCCCTCCTTGTTGATGGCGTTGAAGACCGAGCCGTCACCGATGTCGTCCCAGCCGATCGTCCGCGGGATCGGCGCCCAGGGGCGGTGGCTGGAGACCAGGATGATCTCGCTCATCAGCGGCTTGTCGTGCGTCTTGCCGTGCTCCAGCCGCTGGAACGCCTCCAGGCTGTACTGGTCCGGCACCGGCGACCAGCTGAAGTTGGGGCCCTTGTAGCCGAGGTGCTGCGAGTCGTAGACGTTGTCCAGGCCGTAGAACTTCGCCTCCGGCCAGGACCGGATGACACCCGGCATGATGCCCACCGTGCGCCAGGCGTCCGCGCGTTGGAAGGCGCCGGTGAGGGTCAGCCGGTCGCTGGAGGTGACGGTGCGGTAGCGCTGCTGGTTGTCGATCCACAGCCCCGACAGGAACGTCGAGTGCGCCAGCCAGCTCCCGCCGCCGAACGTCGGCGAGGTGAGGAACGCGCTCCGCGAGGAGAAGCCGGCCGCCTCCAGCCGGCGCGTGCCGTCCGCGAGCATCGCGTCCACCTGGGGCGCCATCTCCGGGGACTCCACCGCGCTGCGGCCGTAGCTCTCCACGAACGCGAAGATGACGTCCTTGCCGCGCAGCCCGCTCAGCAACTGGTCCGGCGGCACGTCGGCGAACGGGTCGACCGCCGCCTCCTTCGCGAACTTCTCCCCGTCCGCCAGGCTCGCGCGCGCCGAGTGGAGGTGGTTCGACGCCTGGTCCACCGTGGTCTTCGCCGCGAGCGGATTACCCGCGACCTGCACTCCGAAGGCCGCCAGCGCGATCCACAGCGTCCCCAGCACCAGCGTGCTGCGGGTCGCCACGAGGCGGTGCCGGTTGACGACCGTGCTCATCCGCACGACGGCCAGCGTCATCAGCACGAGCAGCACCACGACGAGCAGGATCGCCCCGACCACGGCGGCAATGGCGTAGGCCTGGCCCGAGGTCTCCTTCAGGTACTCCTCGCCGTCACCGACCAGGGTCCAGTCCAGCACCGGGTCGAAGGGGCGGTAGAGCACCGAGAAGAAGCCCATGTCGAGGAACTTCAGGATCGTCAGCAGCCCGAGGACGACACCGGCGACCGCGGCGGCGACCCGCCGCGGCCGCCGCGGGAGCAGCAGCGCCACCCCGGCGGCGATGACGGCTTCCGCCGGGATCCGCGCGAACCGCGCCACCGTCAGCTCGCCCGGGGCGGCCGGCAGCAGCACGGCACCCAGCACGAGGACCGCGGCCAGCGCGGTCGTCACCCCCGAGATGCCCCGCGCCGCGCGCGGATACCGGGCCCGCCACCCCGCCTGGCGGGAACCGTCGGTCCCGGCGTCCCCGCCGCCGGTGGTGCCCTCCGCCTGCTCGGCGGGGGCGTTGTCGGCCCGGGCCGTGTCGGTTTCGCCGGTGGTTTCGGCCTGTTCGGCTGGGGGGTTGTCGGCGTCGGGCTCTTCTGTTTCGGCGTGGCCGGTTCGTTCGGCCTGGGCCTGGTCGGCTTCGGCGGGCTTGCCGCGTTCGGCTTGGGCTGTGTCGGCTTCGCCGGGCTCTGCCTGAGCGGCTTGGGCTGTGTCGGTTTCGCCGGTGGTTTCGGCCTGTTCGGCTGGGGGGTTGTCGGCGTCGGGCTCTTCTGTTTCGGCGTGGCCGGTTCGTTCGGCCTGGGC
>NZ_JBIVLI010000016.1:0-39808 GCF_044751205.1 Streptomyces sp. NPDC088732 | reverse complement strand
CTGGTCGGCTTCGGCGGGCTTGCCGCGTTCGGCTTGGGCCGTGTCGGCTGCGCGGGTGGTCTCGGCCTGCTCGGCCGGGGGGTTGTCGGCGTCGACGGGCTTTGCCCGAGCGGCTTGGGCCCTGGCTGTGCCGTGTTCGGCCTGAGCTTTGTCGGGTCCGCCGGTGGCCTCGGCCTGCTCGGCGTCGGCCTCTACTGCTGAGGGGGGCTCTGCCCGCTCGCCCTCGGTGCCGGCATGTTCCGGCGTGTGCTCGGGCTCGGCGGGCTTGCGGTGGTCGGCCTGGTCGGCGGCGGTCCCGGGCTGTTCGGCTGCGGCGTCGGCGGCCGGGGCCTCCTGCGCCGCGGCGGGCTTTGCCCGTGCGGCTGGTTCGGCTTCGCCGGTGGTCTCGGCCTCCTCTGCTGAGGCGGGCTCTGCCCGCTCGCCCTCGGCGGGCCCCGCGTTGGGCTTGCCGCGGTCGGCCGGCTCGGCGTCGGGGTCGCGCCGCTGGGCCGCGGCGTCGGCGGCCCCGGGCGCCTGCGCTTCGCCGGATTCCGCGGGGGCCTCGGTGCGGGTCGGGCCCGGGTCGGGGGCGGCGGCGTCGGGGACGCCTGCTGTGTCCGCGGGCACGTCCTTGTCCGTGTCCGGCGGCTGTTGAGAGCGCGTGAAGAGCGACAACCCGAAGGTCCTTCCGTGCGAGGCCCCGCTGACGGCGTGGCGGGCCGGAGTGCTGGACCGCCGCTTCTACGGTGCTGTACGCCCTCACGGGGCGCCAGGTTCAACGCCGCGGCGGGTTTTGCCTCCCCATTGCCACGCGCGGACCCATGATGTCCGCGACGGCGGTCACCCGGCGTCCGCCGCGCTCAGCGGTAGTCCTCCGGGTGGCCCTGCATCCAGTGGTTGATCCGGTCGCGGGTCCCGACCAGCAGCGCCTGGTGCTTCTTCAGGTTCTCGAACGTGACGTCGCCGTGCAGGGCGTCGCTCAGCTCCGCGGTCCACGCGAGCGGTTCGCGGAAGTGGTCGCGGCCCTGGGGGTCGGCCTTCATCGCGGCGTCGAGGCCGTCGAGTTCGTCGTGCACGCGGGTCAGGAAGTACTCGCACTCGCCCGGCGTCGTGCAGCCGCTGTGGTAGGTCGCCTGCAACGTGGCGAAGGCGTCGCGCACCATCTCCACGGGCTGGGTGGTGGGCTCCTCGGAGTCCGTGGGCGCGGGCGCGCTCGCGGACGTGGACGCGGACGCGGCGGCCTTCGGGGCGGGCGTGCCCGACCGGGCCTCGTCCGGTCCTGCGGAGCAGGAGAGCAGGAGCGCCGCGGTCGTCGCGGTGAGCAGGGCGGCGCCGAGGGGCCGCCGGATACGTGTCGTGATCACGGAGTCGATGACTCCCGAGCGCCCTCCGCGGTTGCGTTCGTACGCGAACGCCCGTCCTCCGCCGCCGTACGCGCACGGCGACCTCGCCGCCCGGAGGGGTTCACGGGCGCCGTCGCCCCGGACCGGCGCGCACTTTTCCGTCTGCCGGCCCGCCTCCGGAGGGGGTTGAGTGGTGGGGCGGCGGCGGGCGCACCCGCCCGCCGCACCGCACGCGATCCTGAAAGGCGTCCTCGCCCATGACCTTCCGTGAGCTTCACTTCGCGGGCGACCTGCCCCTCCTCCTCCCCGACGCCTGGGACGTCGCCTCGGCGCTCGCGTTCGCCGAGGCCGGGTTCCCCGCGGTGGGCACGACCAGCTTCGGGGTCGCCGCCGCCGCGGGGCACGCCGACGGGGGCCGGGCCACGAAGGACGCGACGCTCGCGCTCGTCCGCGCCCTCGCTCCGCTGCCCGTCCACGTCACCGCGGACATCGAGGACGGCTACGCCGAGGAGGTCGCGGCCGCCGCCACCGCGCTCGGCGCGCTCGGCGTGGCCGGTGTGAACCTCGAGGACAGCACGGCCGGCCGGCTGATCGCCCCGGAGGCGCACGCCCGCAAGGTCCGTGCGGTGAAGCGGCACGCACCGGAACTCTTCGTCAACGCCCGCGTGGACACGTACTGGCTGGGCCAGGAGGCCGGCCTCACCGAGACGCTGCGTCGCGCGGCGGCGTACGTCGAGGCGGGCGCGGACGGCGTCTTCGCGCCCGGCGCGACCGGTCCCGAGGAACTGCGGCGGCTGGCCGCGGAGATCCCGGTGCCGGTCAACGTCCTGGTCGTGCCCGGTCTCTCCCTCGCCGACCTGGGCGCCCTGGGCATCCGCCGGGTCAGCACCGGTTCCCTGCCGTACCGCGCCGCTATCGACGCGGCGGTCGGCACGGCGACCGCCGTCCGCGACGGCGGCCCGCTCCCCCCGGCGACGCCGTACCCGCGGATGCAGCAACGGCTCCTGCGGTACGAGGAATCCGCCCGCTGACCGCGATGCGTGGGCCGGACGGGTGAAGCCGGGTCCGGGAACGCAACCGGGGCTTCCCCGGCGGCAGTCGTGTACGGCAAGTCCGGTCGATTCCGTCCGGGATCCGAGGGGAAACACCATGAGCCTTCTCGACACTCCGCTGCGGTCGCACGACACCGTCCCCGCTCTCTCCGCCGTCGACGCCCGCTGGGTCGACTTGCACGCCGCCCTCATCGCGGCGGGCGTCCCCCCGCTGCCGGGCGACAGTTCCGCCGTCCGCGCGCTCGCCCGGAGTCTCGACGACGCCACGGTCGGCGCCGTCGTCGCCTGGATCGACAGCGCCGCCGCCACGCGGCAGGGCGGCATGCGGAGCTGCGGGTCCCGGTAGCCGGCTCCGCGACGGCGGCCGCGTAGAGTCGCCGCCGTGGACGCGACGTTGCCCGGCTTCGACGTGGCCGCCGCCCTGCGCGGAGGCATCACCGGCCGGCAGCAGGCGTGGCGGTTCGCCCGCGACTTCGCCGCCGCGTGGACGGACCGCCCGCTGCTGCCGGAGGACGGCGTCCCCGGCGCGGAACTGCACGCCGCCGAACACGAACTCGGCTTTGTGCTCCCGGCCGCCCTGCGCGAGGGGTACGCGCTGTTCGGGAGACGCGCGGACCTCACGTGCGGACAGGACCCGCTGCTCCCGCCGGGTGGGCTGTTCGTCGACGACGGCGTGCTGATCTTCCGCGTCGAGAACCAGGGCTGCGCGTTCTGGGGCATCCCCCTCGACCAGGCGGAGCGCGACGATCCCCCCGTGGTCGTGGACTCGGACGGCCGATGGCTCCCGTTCCTGGACCTGATGTCACAGGCCTGGGTCGAACTCCTCCTCAGCGAGACGCTGTTCGTCCACGACTCCCGGTACGACGCGTGCGAGCTCCCGCCGGATCTCCTCGCGGAGTTCCACGGCCGCTACGAGCGGGTCGACCTGCCCGACCACCCGATGTGGGTGGGCCCCGACGACTCGCCCCTGCGCTGGTACGCGGCCCCCGGGCTGCTGCTGCGCCGCGACGGCGTGCAGGACCACGCCTGGGTGCACGCCGGGGGCCGGACGCCCGCCGACCTCGACGCGGTCCGCGCCGCCCTGCCCGCCCGCTGGGTCGTGGGCTGACACCGGTGCGGCCGCTCTGTGACGAGGGTGTTACCGGAACTGTGGCCTCCACCACGGTCGGGGCGGCGCCCGTCCTGATGGGCTGAGCCGATGCGTACCCTTCGCCTCACTCCCCTGACCGTGCCCGCCGTGCTCGCGGGCGTCCTGGCCCTTGCGGCGTGCGACACCGAGGGGGCCGGCGCCCCGCGGGCCGGGGGGCCGTCGTGCGGACCCGAGACGGCCGCCGCCGGCGGGACGGACCCGGCCGGGGGCGAGGGGACGGGCGACGTCGACATCGTCGGCTCGGACGTCGCGTCGCCGGCCTGCGCCCCGGCGATCCGGATCACCAGCCACGAGCGGCAGCCGTTCACCTACACCGTCACCCTCAGCTTCCTCTCCGACTCCGGGGCGGCGATGATGAACACCGAGCAGACCGTTCCGGCGGTCGGTCCCGGGCGGACGGTGCGGCGGCCGGTGGATCTCGCCGCCGCCGATGCCACCGATGCCGCCGGGGCGAACTCGGGACCGGGTGCCGGCACGCTCCAGCACATCCGGGTCCTCAAGGTCCGCAGCGTTCCGGCCGACGAGGCGCCCGTGCCGTCCGGCCCCTGCCCGCCCTCCGGGGTGCGCGTCACCGCCGACCGGGGCGACGCGGCCATGGGGCTGCGCGTCGTGGGCCTCCACCTGGAGAACTGCTCCGCCGCGCCCTACCACCTCGACGGGTATCCGCAGCTCCAGCTCCTCGACGAGGGCCACCGGCCCGTCACCGGTATCAAGATCCGCCACGGCGGCTCCGGCTCCGTCGGCCCGGAGTTCGACGCCCCGCCCCGGCCCCTGTCCCTCCAGCCGGGCGAGACCGCCTCCTCCGGTCTGACCTGGCGCAACACCGTCACCTACGGCACGCCCGTCGACGCCCCCTACGTACGGGTCCGCGCCAGGCCCGGCGCGGACCCCGTGATGGTGACGCCGGAGCTCGACCTCGGCACGACCGGGAAGCTCGGCGTGAGCGCCTGGCACAAGTCCGAGGCGGACACGGCACGTTGAGCACCGGGCCCGGCCGGGCCGTCACGGGGTGCACAGCGACTGGAGCCGGACGACGGCGCCGTCCGCGTCGAAACCGAGGTCGTAGCCCGGCCAGTTGCGCGGGTTCAACGACCGGGCCTCCAGCCGCTTGACGAACTCGGCCGCAGAGCAGGAGGCGGGGATGGAGTCGTCCCCCAGCGGGACGGACAGCGGGACGGACAGCGGGACGCGGCAGTCCGGAACCGGCGCGACGGTCGGCGGGTTCTCAGGCAGTCGCATGCCGCGGCCCGCGCCCCTCCGCACGATCGGCAAAGCGGCGCCCATGGTGCTGGCCGGGCCTGCCGGTATGAAGCCGCCCAGGGCCGACCACCGGCCGTGACGGCCGCGCCGGTACGGCGAAGGCCCCGGCCGGTCCGGGGACTCGGTCGGGGCCTTGCGGTGCGCGGGGCTCAGTTCGGCGCGGGCTCCCCGCCGATCGCGCAGGCCTGGCAGGGCGGCCGCCCGCAGGTGCACTGGGTGATCGCCGCCAGCACACCGTGATCGTGGTAGAGGCATTCGTCCCGGCAGGTGTGGCGGGGGATGAAGCCGGCCTGGATCTCGCCGGGCCACGGCTCGTGGCCCTCGCGGCAGCGGGCGAACCGCTCCGGGTCGGTGGCGTGCAGCTCGCGCATCGCGGTGCGGGCCTCCTGCTCGAGCTCGCGCACCCGCGTCACCAGGGTCTTGAGCTCGGCGGCGATGCCGGCGTAGTGGTCGGCCCCGGTCCGTACATGGGCCGCCCGCAGCGCCATCGCGGCGTTGCCGAGGAAGCGGCCGGCGTCCTGGAGGTCGGTCACGTGGTGCAGCTGAATGCCCGTCACGCCCCGGACCCATACGGCGTCCATCGTCACGTCTCCACCTTTCCGGCGTTCATCGGTGATCCGCACGCCGTAGTCACCGCGTTTCTCGGGAAAGGCGGCCGGATATCGACGCTAAATGCGAGGGCGGAACCCGTCCAGGAAAAGCTCAGTGAATCGCCTCACAAGGCTGCGAAGCGCAGGTTCCGCGGCTCCCGGTGCCGGGGTCCGCGGAATGTGCGGGGGTGGTCACGCGGAGCCACGGCCGGTCGTCGAGAACAGGGCCGAAAGTCCCGGAAAACAGCGGCAAAGGGCGTCGCAGAATCCTCATGCGTCACCTTGACAACGGTGTTGCCGTGGCGTCTCCTGGAATGAGGGATCGTTCCCCGGCGGGCGTCGTGGAAATGGGCGCGCACGCCGAGGTCGGCCGAAGTGCGCCGTTTCGCGGAGGCAACTGCATGGCGACCTATGAATACGTTTGCGACCACTGCGGTCCTTTCGAGGTGAGGCTCGCGATCGGCACCGCGCCCGACGGGCACGGCTGCCCCGCGTGCGCGGGCCCGGCGCGGCGGGTCTTCTCCGCGCCCTCGCTCGCCGCGACGCCGCCGTCGTCCCGTTCCCTGAGGGAACGGGAGGAGCGGTCCCGCGAAGCCCCGGACGTCGTGTCCGCCGTGCCGTCCCGCCCGCGCCGCCGGCCGGAGCCGGCCCCGCATCCCGCGCTCTCGCGGCTGCCCCGCCCCTGACGGGGGCGGTTCCCGTCCTCACGCGTACCTGGGAGGTGCGTCCCCGTGTCGAACGTGGGACTGCTCTTCGTCGGTGCGGTCCTGTTCATGAACGGCCTGCTGCTCCTGGGAAAAGCCGACCCCAGGTCCGCGGGGGTGTTCAACCTCTTCATCGGCGCACTGCAGGTCCTCACCCCGACCTATCTCATCTTCACGGCCGGCAATGACCCGGACAAGATTCTCTCGGCGTCCGGCATCTATCTGTTCGGATTCACCTACCTCTACGTGGGCATCGTCCTGCTCACCGGCATGGACAACATCTGCGTCGGCCATTACTCGCTGTTCGTCGCGGTGGTGGCCCTGGGGTACTCGTTCGCCAATTTCCACCTTCTGAAGGACTACCCCTTCGGGGTGATCTGGCTGTACTGGTCATTCCTGTGGGGCCTGTTCTTCCTGCTGTTCGCTCTCCGGCGGACGGAACTCACCTCCTATGTGGGCTGGGTGACGGCCATCGAGGGCTGGATCACCGGAGTGATCCCCGCGGCGCTGCTGCTGTCCGGCTACTGGAAGCACACCACGGAGATCGCCATCGCCCTGGGCGCGTTCGCCGTCGTGGTGTTCGGCGCGCTGTGGCCGCTCACCCGGAAATCGCGGCAGGCCGGCCGGATCGCCCGCGAGGCGTCCTGACCGGTCCTGTCCGGGTCCTGACCGGCCTGTCCGGCCTGTCAGACCTCGATCAAGCAGAAAGACGAGGAGGGGCAGTCATGCCCGACGTAGTTTTCAGCGTCGACCAGACCAAGTCGATGCGGGAGCAGGCCACGCCAGGACACAACAGGTGGCACCCCGACATCCCGAACGTCGCCATGGTGAAGCCCGGGTCCGAGTTCCGGATGGAGTGCCGCGACTGGACCGACTGCCAGATCGGCAACAACGACTCCGCCAACGACGTCCGCGACATCGACCTGACCATCCCGCACATGCTCAGCGGCCCGATCGGCGTCGAGGGCGCGGAACCCGGCGACCTGCTCGTCGTCGACATCCTCGACCTCGGTCCCGTACCGCAGCAGACCGGCGACGCGGCCGGTCAGGGCTGGGGCTACACCGGGATCTTCGCCAAGGTCAACGGCGGCGGCTTCCTGACCGACTACTTCCCGGACGCCTACAAGGCCGTGTGGGACTTCCACGGGCAGCAGGCGGTCTCCCGGCACCTGCCCGGCATCCGCTTCACCGGCATCACCCACCCCGGGCTGTTCGGCACCGCGCCCTCCGCCGACCTGCTCGCCCGGTGGAACGCCCGCGAGAAGGCGCTGATCGAGACCGACCCGCAGCGCGTCCCGCCGCTCGCCAATCCCCCGGACGCCGCCAACGCCCTCGGCGGCACGGCCACCGGCAGCCTCGCCGCACGCATCGCGGCGGAAGGCGCCCGCACGGTGCCGGCCCGCGAGAACGGCGGCAACCACGACATCAAGAACTTCACGCGCGGCTCGCGGGTCTTCTACCCCGTGCACGTGAAGGACGCCAAGCTCTCCGGCGGCGACCTGCACTTCAGCCAGGGCGACGGGGAGATCACCTTCTGCGGCGCCATCGAGATGGGCGGCTTCATCGACTTCCACGTCGACCTGATCAAGGGCGGCATGGAGACGTACGGGATCTCCACCAACCCCGTCTTCATGCCCGGCAATGTCGAGCCGCGCTACTCGGACTTCCTGACCTTCATCGGGATCTCCGTCGACCAGGACACCGACACCAACTACTACCTCGACGCGACGATGGCGTACCGCCGTGCCTGCCTCAACGCCGTCGAGTACCTCAAGCGCTTCGGCTACAGCGGCGAGCAGGCCTACCTCCTGCTCGGCTCCGCCCCCATCGAGGGACGCATCAGCGGCATCGTCGACATCCCCAACGCGTGCTGCTCCCTGTACCTGCCGACCGCCATGTTCGACTTCGACGTCCGTCCGTCCGCCTCGGGCCCCGTGCGCGTCGACCGCGGCCGGGCGGCGCTGACGAGCACCTGACCCCCGTCACCCCCGCCACCCTTGCCGCACCGGCGGCCCACCGCCCCGGGGGCGTGGGCCGTCGGTGTTAACGCTGCGCGCGTCCGCCGGTGCCTGCCGCCGGATCGGCCTTGCCGGGCCGAGGATTCGGCGTGGTCGAGACGTTCGCCGGGGCCCGGCGGCGGTGAGCAGTGAGGGGCCGAGGATGGACAGCGCAGGACAGCCGCAGCGCAGGACGCTGCTCGCCGGCGGCCTCGTGGCCGCCGCGGGCGCGCTCACCGCGTGCTCGTCGAGCAGCAGCATCGCGCCGAGCGCGATGACGTCGTCTCCGGGCGGCCGGTCCCGGCCGGCCGGCCCGTCGGAGGCCTTCCGGCGGCTGATGGACGGCAATGAGCGCTGGGTGAACGGGAACCTCCAGCACCCCGACCGTGATCCCAGCCGGCGGCAGTTCGTCGCCATGAAGCAGGAACCCTTCGGCTCCGTCCTGTCCTGCATCGACTCCCGTGTGCCGCCCGAGCTGCTCTTCGACACCGGCCTCGGCGACCTGTTCGTGATGCGGACCGGCGGGCAGGCGGTCGGCCCCGTGGTCACCGGCTCCGTGGAGTACGGGCCGATGACCGGCGGGACCCCGCTGGTCGTCGTCCTCGGCCATCAGCGGTGCGGTGCGATCGAGGCGGCGTACAAGGCGATGCACGAGGGGACGTCGCTGCCCGGCAACCTGGAGGCGATCTCCCGGGCCCTGCGTCCCGCGTACGAGCAGACGGTCAAGGAGGGCGGTTCCGATCCGGTCGAGGCGATGACCCGCGCCCAGATCAAGATCACCGCGGATGGCCTGCGGACCAATCGCGACCTGGCGCCCCTGGTGAAGAAGGGCTCCCTCGCCGTGGTCGGCGCGTACTACTCGCTCGACACCGGGAAGGTGCAGGTCCTCACCGGCGCGCCGTCCTGACCGCGGCCGGTGCGGGCGTCAACCGCCCCGCGGGAAGGCCGTCTCCAGGGCCTTGGTGACGGTGGCGAGCGTGCCGTTCGAGGGGGCGCGCATGCAGACGGAGACCGACACCTCGAAGGGCTTGCTGTAGGGGGCCGAGCGGCCGTGGCCCCAGCCGGCGGCCCCCGTAGTGCCCCTCAGTACGCGGCAGCCCTTCCCGGCGGGGGCGGCGCCTCCCATCCGGAGCGGCGTCGTGTCGCTCGTCCCGCCCGTCCCGTCGTACCGGAAGAGCATCAGGACGCCGCCCTCGTCCAGTGACGCCAAGGGCGCGCAGTCGGCGAGCACTTGGTCGGCGGAGCCGCCGCACGCGGCGGGCGCCGGCGCGGTCAGGGGCTGCGAGGAGACGTAACCGACCTGGTTCCCCTTCGGGTCGGTGACGTCCAGCGCCTGCCAGCCGCGCGGCACCCGAAGCGTCAGGCCGGCCAGCGCGGGCAGGCGGACGGCCGTGAGTCCGGGGTCACGGGTCGCCGAGGCGGAGACCGTGGGCGCCGAGGACGCCGGAGGGGGCGGTCCCGCGGGTGTCGCACGGTCCGTCGCGGCCTGCGGCGACCCCGGTCCCGGCAGGACGACGGCCAGGGCCGCGGCGGCGGCCAGTGAGGCGGCCGTCCCGATCGCCGCGCCGCGCTGCCGCCGGCGCCGCCGGATGCGCAGCCGGACGCGGACCAGCCGGTCGGCGGGCGTGGCCGGCTGCGGCACCGTCTCCCTCAGGAGGAGCCGTACGGCCCGCTCCGCCTCGCTCCACCGCTCGTCGTCGGCCGTGGTCCGCATCCGCCTCACTCCTCTCCGCCGCTCGCAAGTGCCCACGCTCGCCTCAACCGGGCGGAGCCCCCTTTCGGTTGCCCGTGGGCTCCGCGGAGCACCTCGGGAGCGTTCATGCCGGTGTGCGCTGTGATGTGCGCCACATCGGCGGCGGAGGCTACGCCCTGCCCGGCGGTCCACCCGGTTCAGAGAGCGACGGGGCTGACCACCCCCGCTCCGAGCGTCTCCGAACGAAGTGATGGAACGACATGGCTCTCATGCTCAGGACCCGCGGCGTCTGGCCGACGGTGGCCGCGGCCGCCGCGCTGGCGCTGTCCGGGTGCTCCCAGGGCGATGGCGACCCCGCCGCCGCCTCCGCCTCCGCGGGAGCGGCGTCCGCCGCCACCACGCCGGCCGCCGCGTCGACGGCCCCTGCCGGCGGCCAGTTGGAGATCCCCGCGGACGCGGACGAGGACACCAAGCGGTCGTACATCGCGCAGAACGCCACCGCCGCCTGCATGCGCGCCAAGGGATTCACCTACACCCCGCACGTGACGGACTACGGGGCCGACGCCCTCAGCGCCGTCGACGGCCAGGACTACGCACTGGCGAAGACGTTCCGCGAGAAGTACGGCTTCGGCATCTACGCCGGAGCCGTCTACCGGGACGACCCGAACGTGTGGGGCAGCAAGGCGTACAACGACAAGCAGGAGACCAGCCCGGACGAGGCCTACCTGAACGCGCTCACCCCCACGCAGCGGAAGGCCTACGACCAGGCGATGGGCGGCGCGCGTATGGCCTCGGGCGGCAAGAAGGAGATGAGCCCGGGGTGCGTCAAGGACGCATACCTCAAGGCGTACGGGCCCGACAAGTCCCAGGCCGAGATCGACCGGCAGACCGCCGCCGACCAGGAGCAGGACCGGCAGGCGCACCAGGCCCTCGACGGCGACCCGCACCTGGTGGCGCTGGCGCAGAAGTTCGCGGGCTGCCTGCGCGGCGAGGGCATCCCGGTCACCACGACGCAGCCGACCTCCATCGGGGACATGGTGAAGTTCTCGGTGAGCGCCCAGATGCCGATGGACGGCGTGCTCAGCCTGGACAAGGGCACCGCCCTCACCAGGCTCACCCGTGAGATCGACCTCGCCAAGAAGGACCTGGCCTGCGGCAAGGACTTCCGGGCCGCGTACTTCCCCGCGCTCGCCCGGCACCCCCTCTCCGGGGTCACCGGATGAGCCCCTTCCGCGGGGGCCAGGCGAACCGCGGCAGGACCGTGGCGCTGATCGTCGGGGTGGTGACGCTCGTGGGTGCGGGCGGCTGGTTCGCGGGTTCGCAGATGCAGTCGCCCGCCGACGCGGCCGCCGCGCACCAGGCGCCGAAGGCCGGTCCGGTCACCGTCGCCGTGGTGCGGCAGAAGCTGACCGCCAGTGTGGTGACCCAGGGCAGCGTGGAGTTCGGCGCGCCGCACGCGATCTCGCTCTCCGGGCCGGTCGGTTCCCCCGACGCCTCCGGGGACGCGGCCGCCACGGCACAGCTGGTCACCAAGCTGCCGACGGAGGGCGCCACGCTGCGCGAGGGCAGTGTGCTGATGCAGGTCAGCGGCCGTCCGGTGTTCGTGCTGCGCGGCCCGGTGCCGATGTACCGCACTCTGGGCCCGGGCATGTCGGGCGACGACGTACGCCAGTTGCAGAGCGCCCTGCGCAGGCTCGGCCACGACCCGGGGGCCGTCAGCGGCAACTACCGGCAGGGCACGGCGACGGCGGTGAACCACTGGTACGAGAGCAAGGGGTACACACCGCTGGAGCCCGGGGCGGCCGACGCGTCGCGGCTCGGCGACCTTCAGGCGGCGGTGTCGCAGGCGCAACTGGCCCTGCTGTCCGCGCAGAACGGCGGCGACACCGGGTCCGGGCCCGGGTCCGACGACGCGACCCGCGCCCTGGAACTGCACGCCGCGCAGCAGCAGTTGAACCAGGCGAACGCGGCGCTCAGCGCCTTCACCGCCGGCTACGGCACGAAGGTGCCGGCGGGCGAGGTCGTCTTCCTGCCGGACCTGCCGGTACGGGTCGACAAGGTCAAGGCGCGTCTCGGGGCCGCCCCGGACGGTGAGGTCGCCACCGTGACCAGCGCCGATGTGGTCGTGCAGGCGGTCGTGCCGGGAACGGACGGGGCCGCGCTGCGCAAGGGCATGGCGGCGCGGATCGAGACGGGCGACGGCACGCGCGTGAACGGGGTCGTGTCCCGCGTCGGCGGCTCCGTCGACCCGGTCGACGACACGGAGAAGGGCGCCGGCGGCGAGGCGGACGCGGGCAGCGGTGACGGAACCGCCCCCGGCGATCCGTCCGCCCCGGTCCCGGTGGTGGTCTCGGTGCCCGATCCCGGACCGCTGCGGAACCAGTCGGGCCTCTCGGCGAAGGTGACCGTCGACGTGGGGGCCTCCAAGGGGGCCGTGCTGGTCGTGCCCCTGGCCGCGGTCCGCACGTCCGCCGACGGGCAGGCCAGGGTCGGGGTGCTGCGGGCCGGCAAGGTCGTCGATGTGCGCGTGACCGTGGGGCTGTCCGCGGCCGGGCTGGTCGCGGTGACGGCCGACGGGGGCTCGCTGGACGAGGGCGACCAGGTGGTGGTCGGCACGTGAGGCGAAAGCCCGCAGCAACGGACGCAACGGATGTACCGGACGCACCGGACGCGGACACCGTGATCCGGCTGGACGCGCTCAGCCGGGTCTTCGACTCCGAGCCGCCCGTGCACGCCCTGCGCGAGGTGGAACTGACGGTCCGCCGCGGTGAGCATCTGTCGATCGTCGGCCCCTCGGGGTCGGGGAAGTCCACGCTGCTGAACGCCCTGGGGCTGCTGGACCGGCCGACGTCGGGGAGCTACTGGCTCGACGGCGTCCTCACCAACGGACTCGGCGACCGCGAGCGGACCGCGCTGCGCGGCAGCCGCATCGGTTTCGTTTTCCAGTCCTTCCACCTGCTGCCGTACCGGACGGTGGACGAGAACGTCATGCTCGCCGAGACCTACCGGGCGCCCCGGCCGGGCCGTGAGCGCCGCACCCGGGCCGACCGCGCCCGGCGGGCCCTCACGCGGGTCGGCCTCGGGCACCGCACCGGCTTCCTGCCCGGGAGGCTGTCCGGCGGCGAACGGCAGCGGGTGGCCATCGCCCGCGCCCTGATGGGCGAGCCCGCCCTGCTGCTCTGCGACGAGCCGACGGGCAACCTCGACAGCGAGAACACCGAGTCGGTGCTGGAGCTCTTCGCCGAACTCCAGGCGCAGGGCATGACGCTGCTGGTGATCACGCACGACGAGTCCGTGAGCCGGCGCGCCGGGCGGCGGGTGCGGATCCACGACGGCCGGCTGAGTCAGGAGGGCGCATGACGACCGGCACCGGAACGGGCACCGCGGAGAAATGCTCCCGCGGCCGCCGCCGCGCGCGCCGCGCGGAGCGCCCCTGGATCGACCCGCGGGACCTGTGGTCGGAGTCACTGGCCGGTGTGCTCGCCCGCCCCGTCCGCTCCGCCCTCACCACGCTGGGCACGGTGCTCGGCATCGGCACGCTGGTGATCACCATCGGCGTGGCGTCGACGGCGGCGAACCAGATCGTCGGCCGCTTCGACGCCCTCACCGCCACCTCGGTGTCCGTCGTCGTACCCGCTCCGCCGCCGGGCTCGACCGACCCCGCGTTGGTCGGCTGGCAGGGCGTCGACGCGGTGGAGCGCCTCGCCGGAGTGGAGTCGGCCGCCGCCCTGTCGGACTCCCAGGACACCGCGAACGTCCAGGTACGGGCGAACGACGTGGTCGCCCCGGGCGAACTGAGCGGGCAGACCCTCGCCGTGGTCGCCGCCGGCCCGTCGCTGCCCGCGGCGGTGCGCGGCACGATGGCCACCGGCCGGTTCTACGACGCGGGGGACGTCGCGCGCCACGAGCGGGTGGCGGTCCTGGGCGACCAGGCGGCCCGGCTGCTCGGCATCGGCGACGTCCGGCACGCCCCCGCGGTCTTCTTCGAGGGTCAGTCGTTCACGGTGATCGGCGTCCTCGGCGGCTTCCGCCGCGAGCAGCGCCTGTCCACCTCGGTGATCCTGCCGCCCACCACGGCGGCCGACCGCATGGGCCTGAAGGACGTGACCCGCGTCCTGGTGAACACCTCGCTCGGCGCGGCCCGGCAGGTCGCCCGGCAGGCGCCGATCGCCCTCGCGCCCGGTCACGAGGACGCCCTCACCGTGGTCGCCCCGCCCGATCTGTCGAAGGCCCGCAAGGGTGTGCAGGGCGATGTCGACGGCCTGTTCCTGGTGCTCGGGCTGGTCTCGCTGGTCGTCGGCGCCATCGGTATCGCCAACGTGACCCTGGTCACGGTGATGGAACGCGTCGGCGAGATCGGCCTGCGCCGCGCCCTGGGGGCCTCCCGGCGTCAGGTGGCCGGGCAGTTCCTGGCGGAGTCGACCACCATCGGGCTGCTCGGCGGTGTCGTCGGGGCCGCCCTGGGCGTGGTCGTCGTGGTCGTCGTGGCGGCCGTGAAGCACTGGACCCCGGTGCTGGACCTGCGCCTCGCCCTCGGCGCCCCGGTCGCCGGCGCCCTGGTCGGTCTCCTGGCGGGCCTCTACCCGTCGCTGCGGGCGGCCCGGATGGAGCCCGTGGACGCCCTGCGCGCGCCCTCCTGACCGGGCCCCGGCTGCGACGCAGTCCCGTCGCTCACAGCCGGTCGGTGAAGCCGAGCAGCGCCGACGCCTCCTCCAGGGGGTCGGGGGCGGTCTCGGCCTCAGGGGCGGTCCGGCAGGTGAAACCGAGACGGGTCATGGCCCGGGTCACCTCCGCGGCCGTGAAGTCGCGGCGGTCCTGCCGGGTGATGATCTCGCCCACCTGCTTCACGGGGTACTGCCGGCGGCCGATGATCACGGACTCGCCCGTGACGGGTTCGGGCTTGACGCCCTTCATCGACGCCAGCACGCCGTTCTTGGTCAGTTCGAACGGGAAACGGGCGATGACGCAGCGCATGGTGCCTCTCAGGGGGAGGGAACGGGTCCGGGCGGAAGGGGGAAATGCCCGCGGCGGCGAACCGCACGGAGAACCGCAGGAGAATCGCCGCAAGCGGCCCGAAAGGCGGCGGAGGCGGCCGGCGCGTTCCCCGGGAGAAAGCGGTGCGGGCGGCGCGTGACAAATCCCGGCGGCGTACGGACGCGACGCCGGGGGAGAAATCCTTCGTACGGCGGGTCTGCCGGGCCGGTGAATTGCCGCTGCCGCGCCCCGACAGGCAACACGCCGGGGCCCGCACCCCTCGGTGCGGGCCCCGGCGGCGGACTGCTGCGCGGTGATCAGGCCGGAACGATGTTCTCGGCCGTCGGGCCCTTCTGGCCCTGCGCGATGTCGAAGCTCACCTTCTGGCCTTCCAGCAGCTCGCGGAAACCCTGGGCGGAGATGTTCGAGTAGTGGGCGAACACGTCCGGCCCGCCGCCGTCCTGCTCGATGAACCCGAAGCCCTTTTCCGCGTTGAACCACTTGACGGTGCCAGTAGTCATGTGACCGATCTCCTTCGGGCGGTGCCCGGAATCCGCACTGTGCGGACCCCACGTCGCTGTGATGATGACCCCGCCCGGGAAATGACCGAAATGCACGGCACTTCCACCGGCGTGGAGACCGGTGAAGGCACCGGAAGTTCTCGGGTATCACAACGGCAACTGCATTCGACGGTAGCACGGAGCGACCGGTCGTGCGCGTTGGGTGATTGCGCGCCGCCTGCCGGTGCGGAAACCCCGGATCGATTTCTCGTTCCGCGGCGGCGGACATGTGCGGCCGGCGGGACCCGCCGATGCCGTTGCACCAGGCCGTCGGGGACGGCCGGCGCGGAGGTGGGACGCCATCCGGACGTCTGTGCCCCGTCAGGGTGCGGGTCCGAGCCTATGCACCGGGCGCCCCCACCACGCATACTGGCGGCAATGACGAAGAGATCCGCGCCCCCGCGCCACCTGCCCACGAGTCCCTTCAAGGCGCCTGCCGAACCCGTCCTCAAGCACTTCGCCGTGGGGGACCGCGTCTCCCACGACCAGCACGGCCTCGGAAAGGTCATGGCCGAGGAAGCCGCGGGCGGTGCACTGCTCGTCGACTTCGGTTCCCAGCTGACCCGCATCGTCAGCCCCTACCAGGGCATGCACAAGCTCTGACCACGCGACCCCTCTCCGGTGGCCCCGAGTGCCGTGGGGCCACCTTTTCGCATGCCCCGCGGCGCCGCGCCCGGCGGTGAAACATTTCCGGGACCCCACCGCATCAATGAGGTGACAGCGGAGCCGGAGACACAGGGGCGGGCGATGGGGCAAGGGCGGGACGACGACTACGCGCAGTTCGCCGAGGCGCGCGCGGGGCACCTCTACCGTTCCGCCTGTCTGCTCACCGGCGGGGACACCCATCTCGCCGAGGACCTGGTCCAGGAGACGCTCGGCCGCCTGTACGCCGGCTGGCGACGGGTCTCCCGCGTCGGCAACCCGGCCGGGTACGCCCAGACCACCCTCACCCGCGTCTTCCTCACGCATCAGCGGCGTCGCAGCAGCAAGGAACGGGCCACGGACGTCCTTCCCGACCTCCCCGACGCGGGGGGCGCCCACCCGGACCCGCTGCTGCGGATGACGCTGGTCGAGGCCCTCGGTCAACTGCCCCCCAAGGACCGGGCCGTGGTCTTCCTGCGGTACTGGGAGGACCGCAGCATCGAGGAGACCGCCGACGTGATGGACGCCAGCTCGGCCGCGGTGCGCACGCGCTGTGTCCGCGCCCTGGCCCGTCTTCGTGTGCTGCTCGGTGACGGCATCGGCGAGTACGCCTCACCCTGACCGGCCCCGCATCTCCCGCTTCACGTCCCGACATCCCCGACATTCCGACACCCGTGCAGAAACGGCGGTTTTGCCATGCCTGTTGAAGACCCCCAGGAACCCGGCGACCACTTCGAGGAGCGGCTCGGCGCGGCCCTCTTCACTGCCAGTGGCGCCTTCGAGACCGATCGGAGCGCCCTGACCGCGGCCGGCAGGGCGCGCGGCCGCACGCTGCTGCGGCGGCGCAGGGCCGCCGTCGCGGCCGGTGTGGCGGCGGTCGCCGTCGTCGGCGTGGGCGGGTCACTGCTCGTGCCCACGGCCGGTGATGCGCACGGACAGGCGACCGTGGCCGCCCAGCGGACGGTCCCCTCCCCGCCCTCGGAGAACGACGGCGACATCTCCGCCGCCGACCTGGTCCGCACCCTCAAGGGACTGCTCCCCGCGGGGGAGGTCCGCGACGAGCAGGGGCGGGGCGTGAAGTCGCCGCTCATGCCGTACGCCCAGGTCGTGTACGACGACGGCAAGGGCGGCGGCGAGGTCTCCGTCGGGCTGAACCGCGTCGCCCCGGGAAGCGAGCGCCCCTCCTGCCCGGACCGGCTGCAGGTCCCGTACGACCTGTGCACCACCACGGAACTGGCCGACGGCTCCACGCTCATGCTCTACAAGGGGTACGAGTACCCGGACCGCCGGAAGGACACCAAGCTCTGGCAGGTCGACCTCGTCACCGCACAGGGGCAGCACATCAGCGCGATGGAGTGGAACGCCGAGGCCGAGAAGGGCGCACCGGTCACCCGGCCCGAACCGCCCCTGACCCTGGCCCAGCTGCAGAAGATCGCCACCGCCCCGGCCTGGCGCAAGGCCGTCGACGCCATTCCGCGGCCGCCCAAGCCCTCGCGGACCCCCGTCGCCCCGCCCGCGGAGGCGGACGGCGCCGCGGTCAGGCGCACCCTGATCTCCCTGGTGCCCAAGGGGATCAAGGTGGTCGAGAAGGGCAGCCCGCAGGACGGGTTCGCGGACCTCGTGCTCGACGACGGGAAGGGGAGGAGCCTCGTCCAGATCAACGTGCAGTCGAACATGTCCGACGTCGAGGACGAGCTCTTCGGTGCCGGCGCCGAGACCCTGCCCGACGGCACGAAGGTCGTGACGCATCAGGGACCCGGCGAGAAGGGCGGCTCGGGGGTCGTCATGTGGACCGTCGACACGATCAGGCCCGACGGCCGGCGGGTGGTGATCAGCGCCTTCAACTCCGAGCGCCAGTCCTCCGCCGCCACCCGGGCCACCCCGGCGCTCACGATCAAGCAGCTCAAGGCGATCGCCACCAGCCCCCTGTGGAACGAGTTCAGCTGAACACCTGAGGGCGCGACCGCGGCCGCGGCGGCCGTTCCGGCGGGAATCCGGAACGGCCGCTCGCCGGCACTCAGTCCCGGGCGGCGGCCGCCCGCTCCCGTGCGGCGTCCGTGCCCCAGCTCGCAATCAGGCCCAGTGCCTCCCGCGACGCGGAGCCGGGCTCGGCGTGATAGGTCGACAGCGACTGCTCCTGATCGTCCGGCAACGCGAACGACTCGTAGCGCAGGGTGAGTTCACCCGCCAGCGGATGCAGCAGCCGCATGCTGCCGTGCGACTTCCGTTTGACGTCGTGGGCCGCCCACAGCCTCCGGAAGTCCTCGCTCCTCAGGGAGAGCTCCCCGATCAGCCCCGCGAGCAGCGGATCGTCCGCGTGCAGGCCGGCGTCGAGTCTCAGCTGCCCGACCACGTCCGAGGCCTTGGACTCCCAGTCGGCGAAGAGCCGCCTGGCCGCCGGGTCGAGGAAGGTGATCCGGGCCCAGTTCCGCTCCTGCGGGTCCCGCGCCGCCCAGTCGCCGAAGAGGGCGGACGCCGTGCCGTTCCAGGCCAGCACGTCGGTGCGGCGGCCCCAGACGTACGCGGGGACGCCCTCCAGCGCCGCCAGCAGCTGCACCAGCGCGGGCCGCACCTGCTGGCGCCGGGCCGCGGGCCGCTGGTTGCGGTGCCTGGGTTTGGCGAGGTGCAGCAGATGGTCGTGCTCCGCGTCGGAGAGCCGCAGCGCACGGGAGATCGCGTCCAGCACCTCCACCGAGACATTGTGGCCGTTGCCCTGTTCCAGGCGCGTGTAGTACGCCACGGAGACACCCGCGAGCTGTGCCAGCTCCTCCCGCCGCAGGCCCGGCACCCGGCGCCGGCCGTACTCGGCGAGCCCCACGTCGGCCGGCTTCAGCCGGGCCCTGCGGGTGCGCAGGAACTCGTTGAGCTCCGCCCGCGGGTCGAGCCGCGACTCCCCGCCGCCGTGCGCGTACCCGGCGGCCGGCGCGGCTGCCGGGTCGGTACGGGGTTCCGGGCGGGTGGCCATGCCCCCCAGTATCGCGCCGGCGCCAGGGCGGAGCCTGTCCCTGCCGGTGGTAGGCACACGAGACGTAGGCGGAGCGGGGATCTGGGTAAGCCCGCACGTCCGGAGCAGCCTGAACGCGTTCCCGGGGAAACCGCCCGGGGCCACCGGGCCGGGCACCGGAGGTCCGCGAGGACCGCCGCCGCCCCGGCCCGCGTGCCGCCGCCGACCCCGACGTCCACCGCGGGCCGTACCGGGTCACCCACAGCTCATGGACAGAACGAATGACGCAGACGACCACCCCCTCAGCCACCCCCGTCCGCGGGCGGGACCGCCTTCCGGACGCGGCCCTGTTCGGCCTCTTCCTCAGCGGTTTCGTCGGCATCCTCACCGAGTGCCTGCCCGCCGGCCTGCTGCCGGAGATCAGCGGCACGCTGCACACGAGCGTCTCGCTCACCGGCCAGACCGTGACGATCTACGCCGCCGCCACCGCGATCGGCGCGATCCCGCTGACGCGGGCCACGTCGCACTGGCCGCGCAAGAACGTGCTGCAACTCGCGCTCGCCACCGTCGCCGTCACCAACGCCCTCACCGCCGTGTCCGGCGACTACGCGCTGACCCTGGTGATCCGCTTCGTCGCCGGCCTGGGCACCGGCCTCATCTGGCCGCTCCTCGGCGGCTACGCCGCCCGGCTCGCGCCCGAGGGACGGCAGGGCCGGGCCATCGCCATCGCCCTGGCCGGGACGCCGGTGTCCCTGGCCCTGGGCATCCCCGTGGGAACCTGGCTGGGCGGCCTCGGCGGCTGGCAGATCGCCTTCCACGCGTCCGCCGCGCTGACCGCGCTGACCATGGTGTGGATCCTGGTGACACTGCCCAACCTGGACGGCCGGCCGGCGGACGAACGGCTGAGGATCTCCCGGGTCCTGGTCATCCCCGGGCTGCGCGTCATCCTGTTCGCGCTCGCCGCGTACATGATCGCGCACAACATCCTCTACACCTACATCACCGACTTCCTCCGGCACCTGGGCATGGGCGGCCAGACGGGCTGGGTGCTGTTCGCCTTCGGCCTCACGTCCATCCTGACCGTGATCGTGGTCGGCACCCACATCGACCGCCACCTGCGCAGGCTCGTCGTGGGCAGCACCGCGCTCCTCGGGGTCGCCGTGCTCGTGCTGGCCGTGTTCTCCGGTCTGCCCGTCCTGGTCTATGCGGCCGCCGCGGCTTGGGGTCTGGCGTTCGGCAGTTCCCCGAGTCTGTTCATCGGGGCCGTGATCAACGCGACGGGGGAGGCCGCGGACGTCGCCCAGTCGATCGCCATCACGGTCTTCTCCGCGTCCATCGCGCTCGGCGGCCTCATCGGCGGCCTCCTGGTCGCGAACCTGGGCGCCGCCTCGATCACCTGGGCGTCACTGGCGCTCCTGGTCGCCGCCGCGGCGGCCGTCGTCGGGGGCAAGCGGCACGCCTTCCCCGCGGCCGCCTGACGACGCTCGGACCCCGGTCCGGGCGCAGAGAACCCCCGTGCGGTCGGCCCGGGGGTTCTCGCGGGGCCGCCTTCTCCGCTAATCGGTCGCAGCCGGTTCCGCGGCTATCGCGAGTTCGACGAGCGGGGCGTCCTTCTTCGGAAGGGTCAACTCGTGAGTGCCGTCAGCCGTGGAAAGCTCGAAGAACCCCATCCTGTTGTTGAGGGGCACCTTCTTTTCGAGCGGCACGAGCCGGAAGGGACCGTTCAGCAGGGTCTCGTTCCCGGTGCGGCGCTCCCGCCAGATCATGGGCCGACCCTGGGCGACGAACAGGCTGCCGATCTTCAGGCGCTCGATCTGCTTCCCCTTGCCCACCGAGATGAGCGCCACCCCGCCGATGGTCCTGCTCAGCGAGGCCACCTCGAAGACCTGGCCCTTCGCGAGGTCCGCGGCGTCCTTTTCCGGAGTGCGGCGCCTGACAAAGGTCAAAGCGAGGAGAAAGTCGGAGGAGTTCTTGGTGCCCGAAGCCCTGCGGGCACTCCTGGTCGTGATCACCGCGCCGATTTTGGCAGTGCGGACCCTGGTCAACAAGCCCTTCGCCGGCAGCTCCGCACACCCGTCGGGCCCGCCCACCGCGGTGGACGGGCCCGGCGGGCGCGGGGTGGGTCAGCGCACGTGGACCGTCACCGTGACGGTCTTGAGGACGGCGGGCAGCTTCGTCGTATCGACCTTCAGGATCTCGCCGCTGTCGGTCAGACCCGTGGGCGGCAGCGTCTTCTGGTGGACGGTCCACTTCCCGTCCGGGTCGACGACGATGCTGTCGATGCCGAAGTCGTCGTCGTTGGCCAGGTACAGCGTCCGGCCGCCGTCGGTGGTGGCGACGCCCTCGACCTTGTCGTGCGCGAAGAACGCGCCGGTGGGGTCGAACTGGCTGACCAGCGTGCCGACGTTGACGTACGGCTGCTTCTGCGCGACGTTGACGCCGGCGGTGGTGAGCGCGGCGAGCGCGGCGTTGGTGCCGCTCGTCCCGGCCAGCGCCTCGGGCGACTTGCCGCCGATCGTCAGACCGCTGACGTCGGTGGCGCCGTTGATGTCGACCTCGTAGAGCGACTTCTGGGCGAACGGCTCGAAGCCGCCGTCGCGCTCGTCGATGAGGAACTTCGTGGCGGACAGCGCGGTGATCTCGCTGTTGGCGGCACCCGTGCTCGCCGGGTTGTCCAGCAGGTACAGGTACTGCTTGGTCCGGTTCGTGCGCAGGTCGACCGTGATGATGCGGGTCGGCGCGACGTTCGCGGCCTTGGTGCTGCCGAGGTCCGGCTGCTGGAGCGCGGACTGCATGACGCCCACGAGGGTCGAGCCGTCCGGCGTGACCGTCAGGCCCTCCATGCCCTTGTTCTTGGCGCGGAAGGCGAGTTCGGCCGGCAGGTACCCGACGACCTTGTGGTACGCGTTGTCCGGGCTGTTCCGGTACGGGGTCAGCCGGCCCAGCTCGTAGCCGTTCCGGTCGAAGTGCGTGATGTACGGGCCGTACTCGTCGGAGACCCAGAACGTGCCGTCGGGCAGCGCCACCAAGCCCTCGGAGTCGTAGCCGTACGGGTCCCTGGCGATGGGCGTGGGCGTGCCGCCGGCCGCGTTCGTCGCGGCGACGTCGTCGATGACCTCGCTCGTGTCGTGCGGCGGACGGCCGCTGTACTTCACGCCGCCGAGGCTCTTCGGCCCCCTGAGGCTGATCTGGTCGACCAGCTCGGCCTTGCCGTCGACGAGCTTGAACTCACCGATCTCGGGCGTGAAGCCGGGCACCATCTCGGACTTGTTGCCGTCGGGGGCGTCGGCGTTCGGGCCGCGGTCGGTGAGGCCGTAGAAGTGGCCCGGCTTGCCCGGCACCGGGGCGAGCGAGGAGCCGTAGCCCTCACCGGAGAGCTCGGTGGTCGTGCCGGCGGGACCGGCGACCTGCCCGAGCGGCGCCAAGGGGGCCCCGTTCGCCCGGGCGTCCTTGAACAGCTCCACCGCGTCGGTGGTGGTGTACGTGAAGGTGTCCGTGCCCGTGAAACCGGAGTCCGGCGTGTACGTGAACGTGCCGTCCGCGGCGATCGTCACCTTGCCGTTGGACGGGGCGGTGTGCCGTACGACGGCGGTCGCGCCGGAGTCGTTGCGCAGCACATCGCCCGTCACCCTGCCGTGCCCGGAGAAGGAGTCGGCGACCGCCCCGAAGTCGTGCGAAGGGGCCCACAGCCAGCCACCGGAATGGGCCGCGGCCGTACCCGTGCCCGCCACGGCGACGGTGGCGCCGATCGCGAGGGCGAGCCGGATGCGCTTGCGAGAGAAGCGTCTTGAAGTCATACCCCTGAACCTGGCGGTATGTGGTGAACCGTGGGCCCTTCGCCGGTGAACCGATGGTTCACAAAGAACCCGCTCTTCACCAAAACGGCACGACCGGCGTACGTGTTCCCCCGGCCGGTGACCGCGGGAACACCTACGCCGGTCACTCCGTCAGATCAGCCGCATCAGCCCCCAGCCGCCCAGGAATGTGCTGCCCTGGGGGAGGTTGACGGCGGCGGCGGTGATGAACCGGGTCCCCTTGGCCACCGGCCCCGAAGCACCGCCCGGGACGACCCAGACCGCGCCCGAGTACATGTTCTCGCCGACGGCGCTCACGATCCGCCGGAGTTGCCTGTTGCCGACGCCGGTTGTCGTCGGCGCGGCAGACCGGGCCGGACACACGCCTCACGTCGCCTTGTCCCGTCGCGGCCACTGCCGCAGCCTCACGAGGGCCCGCTCCTTGCGGAGGCGGGTTGCCGAGGTCCCGCCGGGGCTCGTCATGAGCGCCGTGAGCGGGGTCCACCGGCTCCGCCCGTTGTGCGCCGTCCACCGCACGGCGGGGAAGTCCGTGATGTCCGTGACGCGCGCTCGGTCGACGGTCCGCGTACGCAGGTAGCCGCGGACCACCATCCGCGTGTGCGCGTACGTCACGTCGAGTCGGTATCCCCGCACCGCCAGGACCGCGAAGGCGATGGCGGCCGCCGTCGCCACGAGCCGTGACAGCGTGCCGCCTGCCTGCGTCGCGTACACCAGGGCGGCGACCGCCGGAACGGCCCCCAGGCCGCCGTTGGCCAGGCGGTTCGGCGTCGACAGCGATGGTTCCATGACGTTCCCCGGGTGTCCGCGTCCCCGGCGCAGCCTACCGCCGGCGTCTCATGGCGGAGCCGCAACGCGACGAGGCTCCCGTGGGCGGATGCCGTGGCCGGAGGCCGCTCGACCCACGGGAGCCTTTGTGCCACCGCCGTCAGTTGACGACGGCGATGTACTGCCAGGCGCTGTAGGTCTGGGCGTTGTACACGGTGCTGTACAGGAAGCGCACCCGCACCCGGCTCTGGTTCATGCTGCCGAGCGACGTGGTGTACGTCGCGGCGCTCTTCGAGTTGAGCTTCACGCAGCTGTCCCAGTTGACGTCCCCGAGCCACGCGCCGCGGGTCAGCGTCTGCCGCTGGATCCTGACGCACTGGCCGGGGGCGGCCGGGGCCACGTCGACGGCGAACCTCGCCGAGGACGTGTGGCGGTACACCTTGTAGGTCCGGCCCTTGTACACGGACGTCCTGAAGTAGCCGCCCGCCGAGCCTTGGATCAGCGCGCTCGTCTTCGTGCCCACGGAGACCGAGGCCGGCGTGGAGCGCGCGTCGCCGGCGAAGGTGGCCGAGAACCTGGTGCTCCGGCTGACCACGTACGTGCCGGAGATGTTGCCGTTCTTGTCGACCTTGCCGGTCCTGATGGTGACCCGCTTGCCGTTGACCGGCGTCGCGTACAGCCCGACGGTGCGCCCCGTGTAGGTCGTGCCCAGGTGGGCCGTGACCTTGGCCTTCGCCTTGTAGCCGTAGAGCGAGCGGTCGGTCTTGAGCGTGAGCTGGGACGTCTGCCGCCTCATGTTCACACTGGTGGTGGCCGTGGCGCCTCCGAGCAGGGTGCTGCCCGGGTAGGTCACCTGGACCTCGTACGTGCCCTCCGCGTGGATGTTCAACGGGACGGTGAAGTGCCCCGCGGTGTCGGTCGTCACCACCGGCGTCGCCGGCGTGGCGGACCCGCCGTTGAGGGGGTTGAGGGTCAGCCGGACGCCCAGCTTCTGGCCCTTCGGGACCGGCAGGCCGTCGGGGACGACCAGCTGTCCCGCGATGGCGACACGGTTCACCTTGCCCAGCTCGAACCTCGGCGCCTTGACCGCGAGTCGCACCAGCACCTTGTGGCGCACGAAGCGGATCACGCGGCTGCCGTCGGAGGGAAGGTGGGTGCTGTCGCCCAGGTAGGCGGCCGTGTAGGCGTAGTTGCCGGCCGGCTGCGAGTCGCTGAACGTCCACGAGGCGCCGAGGGCGTCGAGCGGGGTGGTGGCGACCGTCCCCACCACCTTGGTGGTGCCGTTCGGGTTCTTGCGGGTGATCTGCACCTTGGCCCCTGCGGGCGCGCAGTAGAGAGTGCCGCTGAGCTTCCCGGTCTGGCCGACGAAGACCTGGACCGGGGTGCCGTCGTCTCCCCACGGGGAGACCTCCGAGAAGGGGCCGTTGAAGAGGTAGGTGGTGACCGAGGGACCAGTGCCCGTGGGCGTGGCGCAGGACTTCGGGGGTTCCCAGCCGTCGGCGACGGCCGTGCCCGGAGAAGCGGACAGAATCATTCCGGCGGCGACCGCTATGCCGGTGGCGGAGGAAAGGACTCTCGCTCGCATAGGTACCTCCTTTTGAACGAGGTCTTCATTTGACCAGCACAGCGTAGTAATTGCGCCCCTTAATGGAGACCTCGCGTATTCGATGCAGGTGTCACAGTTCCATAACTGACTGAGTGTCAGTGAACGAGGGGTTGCCGACCGCCACGGACTGCCGACCGGAGGCCGAACATCCGCACGGATTGGGTGAGTTCGACCGCTCGGAGCCGGTCGGCACGCAGTGGTCCCATACCCTCTGCCGAAAGTCCCGGGAAATAAATCGCCCGGCTGTACAACCCTCGGCCGCTTTCATGAATCACATATCCAGGGCGACTGCGTGCCGGGCAGTCGGGCACGAAAAAAGGACTTCGGCGAACAGGATCGGCAGATCCCGTCCGGGCGCGCAACGCGATCACGGGTGCAAAAGGAGACGGGGCTCCCGTGGGCGGATGCCTCGGCCGGCCGCGCGACCCACGGGAGCCCCGTATCGGGGGTTGTGCGATGTGCCGTCAGGCGACCGCTGTCAGCTGACGACCGCGATGTACTGCCAGGCGCTGTAGGTCCAGGCGTTGTAGTCCGGGACGTTGTACACGCCGTCGTACAGGAAGCGCACCCGCACCCGGCTCTGGTTCATGCTTGCCAGCGGCATGCTGTAGGTGGCGGCGCTCTTGGAGTTGAGCTTCACGCAGACGTCGTGGTTGACGTCTCCGAGCCACACGCCGGCCGTCAGCGTCTGCCGCTGGACGTGGACGCACCTGCCGGGGGCGGCCGGGGCCACGTCGACGGCGAATTTCGCCGAGGACGTGTGGCGGTAGACCTTGTAGGTCTGGCCGCCGGAGACCGACGTCTTGAGGTAGCCGCTCGCCGTGCCGTGGATCAGCGCGCTCGTCTGCGTGCCCACGGCGGCCGAGGCGGGGGCGTAGCGCGCGTCGCCGGCGAAGGTGGCCGAGAACTTGGTGTTCCGGCTGACCACGTAGGTGCCGGAGAGGTTGCCGTTCTTGTCGACCTTGCCGGTCTTGATGGTGACCCGCTTGCCGCTGACCGGCGTCGCGTACAGCCCCACCGTCCGGCCGGTGTAGGTCGTGCCCAGGTGGGCCGTGACCGTGGCCTTGGCCTTGTAGCCGTAGAGCGAGCGGTCGGTCTTGACCGTGAGCTGGGGCGTGAGCCGCTTCATGTTGAGATCCGCGGTGGCCGAGGCACCCCCCAGCAGGGTGCTGCCCGGGTAGCTCACCTGGACCTGGTACGTGCCCTCCGTGCGGAGGTCCATCGCGAGGGAGAAGTGTCCCGCGGTGTCGGTCGTCACCGCGGGGGCCAGCGGCGTGCCGACCGCGCCGCTGTGGGGGTTGAGGGCCAGCCGGACGCCCAGCTTCTGGCCCTTCGGGATCGGCAGGCCGTCGGGGACGGTCAGCTGTCCCGCGACGGTGACGTGGTTCGCCTTGCCCAGCTCGAACCTCGGCGCCTTGGCCGTCAGAGTCATCGACACCTTGTGGCGCACGAAGCGCATCACGCGGTTGCCGTCCGAGGGAAGGTAGGTGTCGTCACCCAGGTAGGCGGCCGTGTAGCTGTAGTCGCCGGCGGGCTGCGAGTCGTTGAACGACCACGAGGCGCCGAGGGAGTCGACCGGGGTCGTGGTGACCGTCCCCACCACGCTGCTGGTGCCGTTCGGGTTCTTGCGGGTGATCTGCACCTTGGCGTCCGCGGGCGCGCAGTACAGATAGCCGGCGAGCGTCGCGGTCTGGCCGACGAAGGACTGGACCGGGGTGCCGTCGTCTCCCCACGGGGCGGTCTCCTGGAAGGGACCGTTGTAGAGGTACGTGGGGACCGAGGGACCGGTGCCCGTCGGTGCGGCGCAGGACTTCGGGGGATGCGTGCCGTCGGCGAAGGCCGTGCCGGGAGAAGCGGACAGAACCATTCCGGCGGCGACCGCTATGCCGGTGGCAGCGGAAAGGACTCTCGCTCGCATAGGCACCTCCTTTTCAACGAGGTCTTCATTTGACTCGCACAGCGTAGTGATCGCGCCCCATTCGCCAACCCGGATATTCGTTGCCGGTGTCACAGTTCCGTAACCGAGTGGGTTTGGGTGAACGGAAGGTTGCCCAACTGCCTCCAGGTGGTGATCGGAGTCTTGACTTCCGCTCGGAATAGGTGATTTCGACCGCTCGAAGCCGGTCGGCGCGCCTCGCGGAAGAGCTGTGGTGCAGCCACTCACGCCCTTTACCAAAAGGCGGGAGAAATAAATCGCCCGGCCGTACAACCCTGGACCGCTTTCATGAATCAGATATCCCGGACGACTGTCTGCGGGGCGGTCGGGTACGAAAAAGGGGACTCAGCGAGCAGTGTCGGCAGATCCCGTCCGGCCCCCGGGACCGCGGTGGTGGCCGCGCTGACGGGTGGTGTCGTCGCGGGATCCACCGCGTCGGTGTCGGCGGCGACGTCGTGCGCGACGAACGCCTACACCCGGCAGTTCTTCGCGAACACCGGCTTCTCGGGCGCGGCAACCTTCCCCGCGGGCGTGCTGTCGCCCTTCACCCGTGCGGTCTTCCGCTTCCACGCCGACCCGGGGACGGCGCAGGTCGCCCCCGGCGTGCTGAGCCGCTTCCTGATCGGAGGCCTCGACACGCACGGCAGGGCGAAGCCGCTCAGCACCACCCCGGTCGGCCTGTTCATGGACCGCGCCGACCCGCACTACGGCGTGCCGTACAGGGCCGATACCGCGAAGACGGTGCAGGCCTGGTACTCCACCGACAACGGCAAGAACTGGCACGGCCTGCGCGTCACCCACACCGGTTCGACCTGGTCGACCAACGTCCCGAATCCCGCCGCGGGCAAGGTCTCGCTGAGTGCGAAGGTCACGGACGTGGCGGGCAACAGCGTGCAGACCTATGCCAACCAGGCTTACGCCGTCCTCGGCTGACCCAGTGGCGGCATCGAGCCGTCAGCGGTGTTGAAGACCGTCGCGCTCTCGGCGACGGCCCGGCGAAGGCGCCGGACGGAAGGGGTGCCCCAAGACACGGGGCACCCCTTCTTCGTGCCTAGTGGCCCCGTGCTTCCCCGCGGTCCCCGCCTGATTGGATGCCTCCATGACGGATTAGTCGCAACTGAAGCACGCCTATGGATCGGCGCAAGACATCCCGGTCCTGTTCGAACGGCTCGAATGCGAGCCGAGCGAAGACGTGTGGAGCGACCTGTGGTCGCGTCTGTGCCATCAGGGCAGCGTCTACTCGGCGAGCTTCGCTGCTCTCAGCAAGCTCGCCGATGTGGGGAGCAAAGCCGGGCAGGCGGGAGACGATGCCCTGATCCTGGCCGGAGCAATCGTCGCCGCGGCGGACGGGGACACGCGTCGCGACCACATCGACGACATCGACCGCCTCCGGTCTCTCGCTCGCGAGCGCATTCGACGGCCTGCCGAGCCCGGCCCCTACATCTATCTGCTCCAGGCCGCCATGGCCCTCGACAACGTTCCGGTCTGGTCAGAAGCCCTGGAGGGCCTGGCCGACGAGACGTATGAGGTCTTCTGCCCTGAGTGCGAGATGGGCGTGTTCATCGCCATCGGCGAGGCAGGCTACTTCTCCGCCGTTGGTGACCACGAACCCGGAGACCCGGACGTGAAGCCCCTCCGTCCCGCTGAGCCGGCCGATCTGTCAGGGCCTGCGCGGCTGCTGTACGACGCGGCATGTGAGGCGGGAATCGCATCGGTCATGGTCGCCCTCACCCACCTTTTCGGCACCGGGACGTGCGGCGAGTGCGGCGCCGAGTTCGTGGTCGCGGAGCAGGTGGCCGAGCACGGCGGCGCCTGATCTGGCTCCTGTGGCGACGGGTGCCCGGACGAATTGCCGCGTGCACTCGGACTTCCGCTGTAGGCCGCGGCCAACCGACCTGTCGGGCACGTATCGGGCACGAGTGCGCCAGGAGTTCAGGCGCGCTCACCGTGGGCGGCCCGCTGCGCCGTCGCGTTCCGGGCGTGTGCCTCGCGTCGCAAACGACTTTCGTAGTCGGCGATCTGATGCCGCACGGGTCGGCTGGTAGCTGTCCGGATCAGCCGCTCGTTCTCGCGGTCCACGAGGAACGGGCCGTTGCCCCCGGGACGAGCGGGCTGACCGCTCGACAATGGACCGACGGCACCCCAGTGGACGACCCAGCCGAACGACACTGCTTGGACGCGAAGGATTCCCAGCTCGCAGTCGACGTGGCCGCGCGAGTCTTCGATCTCGGCCTGCACGAGCCGGCGGGCATCGTCTTCATCAGCACCGCTCGATGGTGACGCGGAAGCGGACCACTGCTTGAGGAGCGGCGTGGGCCGGTCCACAGCGTGACCCGCGGATTCCCGGCCTTGGACGGAGTGGGCAGCGCGTCCCTCCACGCCCCGCGATTCCCCCGGAAACCCTGCCCGTTCCGGCACGAGCGCAGCGTTAGGCTCCGCCTTCGGCTTGGAATGGGGGGCAGGGACGTCATGTGGGACGGGCCTTTTTACCGTGTGCAGCGGGACGGGTACGAGATCTGTTTCGTGCCCCACGCGGGCGAAGCGCTTGAGGATGTCTGCAACGTCGACATGTGGGTGACCTTCGCGGACGGGCTCCGGTGGTCAGGGACCATCTTCACGCTCGCGGAGGTCCAAAGGCTCATGGGCCGGTGGGCGACGACAGGGGAGGAGCTGGGAGGAAGCTTCTTCACCTGCTGGGACGGGCTCATCGTCCGTGACGCCGGCATACCGGCCATGGTGAGAGTCGTGGATCACCTGGTCCAAGCAGGCAGGTACGAGACCGTGTTCCGCTCCGTAGGCCGCGCGGACTCCGACGTGGACTGATCGCCTCGATGCGAACTCCGGGCGCGACGGTTGCCGAGGGCCGATTGGCCGGCCAGGTGGGGGGCCAGAAGACTTACCCGGTTGACTGCGGTCTGCGCGGTTGCTGTACTCCGCTGCTGTACGGCGACTTCGGAGGACCCGTGACCGCACTGCCGGCAAGCGTGGACCGCGACATCCTCGACCGCCGGATCGTCCTTGCGCTCAAGACGATCTGCGAAACGTTGGGCTGCACCATTCATGAAGCCATCGACGTGTTCGCAGTCCGGTATGAAGAGCTGCGCCGTGACCGTCCGGACGACTTCACTGTCGGGCCCGAAGAGTACGGCCGGGGCTTCTACTCCCGATCCGCGGCGTACCAGTCCGGAAGACGACGTATGCGGACGGCCGCTGACCTGACGACTCCATGACTTGTGGTCCGCGTGAGTTCCAGCAATGTCCCGCCGTACGGGCACGCAACTCAGCGTGGGAGTTCAAGGACCGTGGAGTTCGGTCTCCCACGCCTGGAACGGCGGCTCAGCCTCGTAGCCCGGGTCGCAGTAAGCACGAATCCACTGGGCGGCACGGTATTGCGCCTCTCCGTCGTTCAGCACCTCCCCGTCCTCGTCGACCTCCAGAACGTTGCCGTAGATCGCGAAGACCATCTCCAGGGCAGAGCCGTACTGGAAGAGGGCCGGCCGGTAGTCGATGCCGTCGAGCAGGTCGACGTCCAGGGTGCCATTCGCCAGGTAGAAGGCGAAGAACCGGAGTGATGCGCGCACGTCGACAGGAAGATGCCCCATCCGCACATCATGCATGTCCTCACCCGTGCGACCGGGCTGTTCTTGAATCGTCCGAGGCCTGCCCCCGGGTGCGAACCAGGGGCGTGGTGGTCGCTGAGGTCTCCCGGGCCGGCCGACCGGCCGCCTGCGTGCAGCAACGGCGGTCGTCGTTGGCCGCGTGGTGCAGGACCCTCACACCGCCAAGATCGGCACGGATCTCCCGTATTGCGCCTGTGACCGTGAATGACGGCCGCGGGTTTACGAGTTCCCTGTCGATGGCGGACCCGCCCAGCCGACGATGAGTCGACCCTTTGACCCGTGCTCGTCAGCAAGAGCCCCTGCCCGTACAGCGTTTCCTCTGCCGGATCTGAGCTGCTTGCCCGGACGGTGAACCGTGGCGAGGACGCGCTCGGCTGTCAATCGGCCTCGGTCTCGGATGCGTCGAAGCGTGAGCGGTTCTCTTGAATCTCGTCGTGATGGGTTCCGGCCCAGTCGGTCAGTGCGATCACGGCCTCGAGCAGGGTGGAGCCGAGGGGGGTGAGCGCGTACTCCACGCGCGGCGGGACTTCGGGGTGGGAGGTGCGCGTGACGAAGCCGTCGCGGCGCAGGTGACGCAGCGTGACAGTCAGCATGCGCTGTGAGATTCCCGGTACGGCGTGCTGCAGGTCGGTGTAGCGCAGAGGGCCGTTTTCCAGGGAACCGACCACCAGGACCGTCCACTTGTCGCCGGCCCGTTCCACGATCTTCCGGATGGCCTCGCCCCGTTCTGATGGCCAACGGGAACAGGGCCCCGGCAGAACGATGCCCGGCGCGTGACCTTTGGCAGCACCCATGGCGCGCCTCGCCCCCTGCTTACGCACACGCGTGTGCCTTTTGTACCGGTGACCATGCTGACCCACGATGGGACGACATACAAGCCGTGAGAAGCCTGGCCAGAGGCATGCCCAGGCAATGGCAGGTCATGAAGGACCGAGGCCGGGGTGCGTGATCATCTCAGGCGGGAACCGACACAAGAAGGAATTCGTCATGACTGACACCAGTGCATCATCTCTGATATCCGATTCCGTGGAATACGGCACCTTTCTCCCGCTGGATGTCCACTTCGACGACCTTGATCCCTACGGGATGCTGCACAATTCCCGATACACCGTGATGGTCGAACGTGCCTGGAACACATATGCATTGAGTCTGGGCTTCGGAGCACCCGACGAGGCTGTGCCGACGTTCTACGTCGTGAAGGCGGTCTCCATCGTGTTCGACCTTCCCTTGACCGGCGCCGGGGCAATCGCTGTCCACCTCTGGACGGAGCGGGTGGGACGTACATCGGCGTCGATCGGCTTCCGCGTATGCAGTCGTGATGGCAGCAGCACGTACGCACATGGGACGCGGACCATCGTGAACGTCAGCGGGGAGACGATGCGACCCACCGAGTGGTCCGAGAGCCATCGAGCGGGTTTCGAGCGAATCCAGGGCCCTGAAGCCTGAAGACACCCACCCGACGAAGTCCGAGGCCGGTGAGTGGGACGCCGCGCTGCCGGCCTTCCTCCGCACGGAGCTGCGACGCCACCTCGACTGGTACGCCGAGAAGGGCGCCGATGGTCCGCGAGCGGCGTGCGGCGGCAGATGACACGGCATCTGGCACGGATCCGGCACGAGACACTTGATCCGGTCCGGACAACAAAGAAGCCCCGGGCGGTTCGCCTGGGGCTTTCTGCTGGAGCGGGTGACGGGAATCGAACCCGCGCTCTGAGCTTGGGAAGCTCATGTTCTACCATTAAACTACACCCGCGTAAGACACCTGTTGAGGCATCTGACCTCGCACACTGTACCCCATGCCCGGCCCCGGACGCATACGCTCCGGGGCCGTCGTGTTGCAGGGCCGGGCTCGGCGGGAGGCGGCCGGACGGCGGCCAGGGCCGCGCCGGGGGCCCGGGTGGGAGTGTGGTGAAGGGGGTGTGGAGGGGCGTTTCACGGAGTGGCGAAGTGTGCGCGGCGGAGGCGATCAGGCGTACGGTGTGGGCCGGTTGGGCCGGGCCGGGGTGGGCGGAGTGCCGTGCGGGGCAGGGATGGGTTCATCCCCTAATGTGGCTTTCGTCGTTGAGGTACCGGGGAGAAGGGGAGCGATGGATCGCACCGTCGTTCGTTGTGCCGGAGGGCACGTTTTCAGCACCGCCACGCTGCCGATGCAGCACTTGGAAGCGGGACGGCTGGGCCCGGGTCGGTTGATCAGGTGCCCGCAGTGCGCGCGCATGCGGAGTGTGGTGCCGGTGTCGGTGGCGGCCGGTCCTGCCGAGGGCGAGAAGTAGGCAGGCCGGACGCGTTCCGGGGCCCGTGGTCGATTCGGACATGGGCCCCATCGCCGCGTAATCTGCTGGTGTGCTGCTCTCAGACAAGGACATCCGGACCGAGATCGACAACGGACGGGTCAGGGTCGACCCGTTCGAGCCGACCATGGTCCAGCCGTCGAGCATCGATGTCCGGCTCGACCGATTCTTCAGGGTGTTCGAGAACCACCGGTACCCGCACATCGATCCGGCCGTCGAGCAGCCGGACCTGACGCGGCTGGTGGAGCCGGAGGGCGACGACGCGTTCATCCTCCACCCCGGCGAATTCGTGCTGGCGTCCACGTACGAAGTGATCTCGCTGCCGGACGACATCGCCTCCCGCCTGGAGGGCAAGTCCAGCCTCGGCCGCCTGGGGCTGCTGACGCACTCGACGGCGGGCTTCATCGACCCCGGTTTCTCGGGTCATGTGACCCTGGAGCTGTCGAACGTCGCGACGCTGCCGATCAAGCTGTGGCCGGGGATGAAGATCGGGCAGCTCTGCCTGTTCCGGCTGACGTCGGCGGCGGAGTTCCCGTACGGGTCGGACAAGCACGGGTCGCGCTACCAGGGGCAGCGGGGCCCGACGCCCTCGCGGTCCTACCTCAACTTCCACCGGACGCAGGTGTGAGCGAATGACCGGATCCGCACGGGAGAACCTGACCTACGAGGCCTTCGGCGACGCCGTGCGCGAGCTGGCGCAGACCATCGCCGACGACGGCTTCGAGCCCGACATAGTGCTGTCGATCGCCCGCGGCGGAGTCTTCGTGGCCGGCGGCCTGGCGTATGCGCTGGACTGCAAGAACATCCACCTGGTCAACGTGGAGTTCTACACCGGGGTGGGCACCACGCTGGAGATGCCGGTCATGCTGGCGCCCGTGCCGAACGTGATCGACTTCTCCGACAAGAAGGTGCTGATCGCGGACGACGTCGCCGACACGGGCAAGACGCTGAAGCTGGTCCACGACTTCTGCGTCGGCCATGTCGCCGAGGTGCGCAGCGCGGTGATCTACGAGAAGCCGCAGTCGCTCGTGAAGTGCGACTACGTGTGGCGCCGCACCGATGACTGGATCAACTTCCCGTGGAGCGTTCTGCCTCCGGTACGTAAGCCGGGGGAGCCGATCACGCCCTCGAAGGATGCCCTCTAGAGGTGGGCCAGGGGCCCCCGGCCCGCCCTGGCCACGAGCGGGCGGACCGGGATGTACCCGGGAGCGCTTGGCGTTACGGCCGATCGGCTACTTGGGGTGCTGCCCGTCGTGGTGGCAGTCCTTGTTGCGTGTGATCGTCGTGGGGTCGGTGGCGCTGTGCGTGGTGGTGTCACCGCCTCCGGTGACGGTGGAGGTGTTCGTGATCCGGTGGTGTGTGTCGCAGCCGCAGGAGACATCGACTTCGAGGGTGATGGGCGGGTAGCTGGCGCCTGCCGCCAGGGCGTCGCTGCGGGTGCAGGTGAGGGTGGCCAGGACGCAGTTCCATCCGGTGCCGGTGATGCTGCGGGCGGTCAGCCCTGGCGGGAGGGTGTCCTGCACGGTGACGGCGCTGCCGTCGGTCGGGCCGGATCCGGTGTTGCCGACGGTGATGGTGTAGGTGCCCGGCCGGCCTTGGGTGAAGTTCCCCGTGTGGGTCTTCGTGATGGCCAGGGCAGGGGTGGGCACGGTGTACGAGATGATCACTTGGCCGTTGCTGTTCGCCGCGCCGATCGTGGACAGCGCATAGCTGGTGCCGGTGCCCGTCGGGTCGGCGAAACTGCTGCCCCCACCGCCTCCGCCTCCACCCGCCGAGATGCCGGTGTTGTTGACGGAGGCGCTGCCGCCGCCTCCGCCGGCGAAGTACCCGCCCCCGCCGCCCCCACCGGAACCGGTCTGGGTGAGGGCGCAACCGCTGCCGATGCTGCCCCCGGTGCCGCCGGTACCGACCGTGGCACCGGAGAACCCGCCCCCCGGCCCCCCGTTCGTGGCCGCGCAGGGCGGAGCGCTGCCCGCGGCCCCGCCGATACCCCCGGTACTGGTCGTGGTGTTGCCACCGGCTCCGCCCTGCCCCGGTGAAGCCCCGGGGCCGACGGCACTTCCCGCGGTGCCGCCGGTGGCATCCGGCGTTGTCCCGCCGTTGCCTCCGTTTCCCCCGGTGGAGCCCGCACCGGTGCCCCCGGAGGCGCCGCCGCCCCCGGCGACCACCAGCAGGGAGCCGCCCGTGGTGACGCTGGACGCCCCACCTCCGCCCGGACCTTCGTTCTGGAAACCAGTGGTCGGGAAGCTCCCGCCCGGCGCGCCGCCGTTGAACCCGCCGGCGCCCCCCGACCCGGTGCCGTTGCAGCCCTTGCCGCCGGTACCGCCGACGTTGATGGTGAAGGTCGTCGGTGCGATGGTCTGCGGGAGGGTGGTGACGACCCGCGCCGCGGACCCGCCGGTCCCTGTGACGGAGCAGGGGGTGCCGCTGTTGTCGGCGCCTCCGGCGCCGTCGGCGGTGATGGTGACAACCGCGTTCGCCGGGACGTTGAGGCTCTGCGGGGCTCCGGTGAAGCTGAAGGTGAAGGACGGGTCGATCGCTCGTGCGGGCACCGGGGTGGTCGCGGGCCTTGCCGCCGTTGGTGCGGCGGTCGCGGGGATCAGCGTGGTACCGGACAGCGCCACGCACAGTCCTGCCACGGCCCCTGCCTGCCGCCACTGCCGACGAGGGCCGACGCCTATTCGGGCTTGACCTCGTCCGATCCGCCCCTCAAAAGGGGGGTGATGCGGGGCACGATGCTTGATCACCGATGTCTCCTGACTTCCTGACTGTGAGGGGCCCTTCTTCGCCGTGCCGCAGCCCGGCGAGGCACCGTCGGTGATCACTCATTGTTATCCGAATTGCATCAACGTGCACGATGAGTAGCGCTTCATGTCCGACGGCACCGCGCTTCCCCGCGGGGTGCGCACGGGTCGCCCGCCTACCCCGAGGCCGGTGCCGGCCCCGGCACCGTCAGGACGCGGGGAAGGCCATGGGTACCTACCGACAGGCCGTTGTGGACCTGGATGCCTCAGCGGAGGAGGCGGTGGCGTGGGGCGAGCGTGGCAGGGAGGCCCTGATCCCGATCTGCCAAGCCAGTAGGGCAGTTTGAACTGCGGATACGACGCGGCTCCGACTACCGTCATGAAGTCGACGACGCCTGGGAGCTCTCTGTTTTCCGAGCCGAACACGGAAGGCTGACCCCGCTCGCCGCGCCGCCGTCCACAGGCTGTGGGCGACGGCCCCGGCACGGCGGGGCCGGGACGCAAAGGTCCTGCGGACGTGTTCCCGCGGCCGCGCCCATCGGGCACTATCGGGCGGCATGCGCTCCGATGACTGGCAGATCGCGGAAGACATCGACGACTTTCTCGCCCGGGCCGGGGGCTTCCTGCGTTCGCGGCCCGGCCTGCACACCACGATGCTCAGCACGACCGAGAGGCTGCGCACCCGCGCCTCGGAGGTGCCGGACGCCCAGGGCGCCGTCCTCGGCCTGCTGGAGGACGCGGGCGGGGTCCGCGCGGCGTACTACCGCCTCCCGGCCCGCGGCCTCGGCGTGACCTCGCTGACGCCCGCGCAGGCCGACACCCTCGCCGCCCACCTGGTGTCCCAGGGGCAGTCACTGCCCTGGGTCAGCGCGGACGAGGGCACTGCCGGCGCGTTCGCCGAGGCGTGGCGGCGGCACACCGGCGCGGCGCCCGCGCTCCGCAACCGGCTGTTCCTGTACCGCCTGGGCACGCTCACCCCGCCGGAGCCGTTCCCGGCGGGCCGGGGCCGGCTCGTGGGCGAGCAGGAGCGCGGACAACTCATGCGCTGGTGCGCGGAGTTCGCCGCGGACGTGCGGGAGGACGTCACCATCGACGCGGCTTCCTGGGCCGGTACGCGCTTCGCCGAGAAGCGCTACACGTTCTGGGAGACCCCGGACGGCACGCCCGTCTCGATGGCCGGCGCGAACCCGCTGGCCGGAGGCCAGATCCGGGTGGACCCCGTCTACACCCCGGCCGCTGTGCGCGGTCGCGGCTACGCGGGCGCCGTGACGGCCGAGGTGAGCCGGGCCGCGCTGGCAGCGGGCGCCGAGGAGGTCGTGCTCTACACCGACCCGGCCAACCGCACCAGCAACGCCCTCTACCGGCGCATCGGGTACGAGCTGCTCACCGCATGGGCGGTGTACGACTTCGCGGGTACCGCCTGAAACACGCGGACGGGCGGCCACCCCGAGAGGCGGCCGCCCGTCCGTGCGCGGGTTCCGGGTCAGATCACCGGCAGCTTGAAGAGCACCAGCAGCGCGATCAGCTGGATGGACGCCGCGCCCAGCGCCTTCGGCCAGGGCAGGTCGTGGGACTTGCTCAGCATGGACGTCATCAGCGCGGCGCAGCCGATCCAGGTGGCCCAGCCCAGGACCTGGACGAACATGTTGGCGCTGCCGAGGAAGATCGCGAAGACCAGGCGCGGGGCGTCGGTGATCGACGTGATCAGCATCGCGAGCCCGACGGTGGGCGCCCAGGCGCCGTCGCCGCCGAGCTGGCGGGCGAGGGCGTTGGTGACGGCGCCGAGCATCACGCCGCTGAGGATGACCGCGACGGCGGTGCTGAGCACCCAGGGGATGCTGGTGGAGAGGTTGGCGTCGATCACGTCCTCGCGGGCGGTGTCGAAGCCGAAGACGGCGAGCAGCCCGTAGACGAACGTGACGGTGAGCGCGGGCGCCCACACCTGGTAGTCGCGCATCTGCCAGAAGGTGGCCGACGGGCGCATCACGATGCCGCTGAGCAGCTGCTTCCAGGGCAGCCGCGGGCCCGACGGGGGCGCGGTGGTCTGGCCGGCGCGGTAGGTCGAGATGTTGTCGGGGTGCTCCGTCCCCTGCGGGTCGTAGGCGTCCGGGTCGTCGCCGATGGAGAAGGTGCGGGTGTGCCCGGGGTTGTCGTCGTACGACTGCTGCTGTGCGGGCGAGCCGAAGTACTCGGGCTCGCCGTCGGCGGCCGGCGAGAACCCGTACTGGGGCGGCTGCGGGCCGCCCGGCCGCGTGTTCTGCTGAGGGTGTCCGCCGTACTGCTGATGCGGGTGCTGCACGTCCCCGTCCCGTCCGCGTCCGTAGTCGAATCCAGCCACGTCCTCGAACGTACCCGGTCCGGCCGACGAAGGGCGGGGCCCTGCGCCCGCGGAGGGGCATTGCGGCCAAGCTGTGACAGACGCCGGAGGGCGGCCGGAGGCGCCCGAGGGGCGGTTTTTTCACGAGCGGGGGTGCGACGGCTTAGCGTTCGGTGGCAACGTGATCCGAAGGGACGGGAACCGCCGATGGCCATCAGGGTTGTACCGAACGCAGCACGCCCCCGCGTGCGTCATGCCGCGCGGGTCTGCGCCCGCGTCGCGGCCGGGGCGGCCGCCGCCGGGCTGCTGACCCTCTCCCTGTCGGCGTGCGGTCTGCTGACGACCGATTCCGGCGGCTCCCCGGCGTCCTCGGCCTCGCCGGCGGACGCCGCCTCCCAGGCCTCCGCGGCCGGTGTGCCGACCGCGCCCGACCCCAAGGTGCTGGCCGGGCTGCCGGCCCGCATGGAGGCCGACGGCACGACGATCACCGTCGGCGACCCGGCGGCGCCGAAGACCGTCCACATCTACGAGGACCCGCGCTGCCCGGTGTGCCAGGCCTTCGAGAAGGCGGCGGGACCGCAGTTGGCGGCGCTCGCGGCGGACGGCCGCATCAAGCTCCAGTACACGCTGGCCTCGTTCCTCGACGAGAAGCTGGGCGGCGAGGGCTCCCGGCGGGCCGGGAACGCCCTGCGTGCCTCCGTCGACGCGGGCAAGGGCGCCTTCGCGACGTACCACGAGACGCTCTACGCCCACCAGCCCGACGAGAGCGAGGACGGTTTCACCGACGCGTACCTGCTGGAGCTCGCCGGCGGGGTCGACGGGCTGCGCGGCGCCGCCTTCGACCAGGCGGTGGGCAAGTGGGCCCACAAGGACTTCGTCACCGCCTCCGAGGACGCGTTCATCAAGAGCGGTGCCACGGGCACCCCGTACGTGAAGATCGACGGCGAGGCGGTGCCCCAGGAGGACCTCCAGAAGCTGTTCGACCCGGCGTCGTTCGCGGCGCTGCTGCGGCAGGCCGGGATCGGCGGCTGACAGCCGGCCCCGCGCCACAACGCCGGTGGGCGCGTACGGACTTCCGTACGCGCCCACCGGCGTTGTGGCGTGCGGGGTTACGCCGCGGGCTCGGGCTCCGGCTCCACGGCCGTCTCCTGGGCGCCGTCCGGGTCGAGCGGGGTCTTGACGGACTCCAGCAGCAACTGGGAGACGTCGACGACCTGGAGCGACTCCTTGGCCTTGCCCTCGTTCTTCCGGCCGTTGACGGAGTCGGAGAGCATCACCAGGCAGAACGGGCAGGCGGTGGAGACGATGTCCGGGTTGAGGGACAGTGCCTCGTCCACGCGCTCATTGTTGATGCGCTTGCCGATCCGCTCCTCCATCCACATGCGGGCGCCGCCGGCGCCGCAGCAGAAACCGCGCTCCTTGTGCCGGTGCATCTCCTCGTTCCGCAGACCCGGCACCTTGGCGATGATTTCGCGCGGCGGTGTGTAGACCTTGTTGTGGCGGCCCAGGTAGCAGGGGTCGTGGTAGGTGATGATGCCCTCGACCGGGGTGACGGGGACGAGCTTGCCCTCGTCGACCAGGTGCTGGAGCAACTGGGTGTGGTGGATGACCTCGTACTCGCCGCCGAGCTGCGGGTACTCGTTCGCCAGGGTGTTGAAGCAGTGCGGGCAGGTCGCGACGATCTTCTTCTTCGAGGCGGGGAGCTTGGTGCTCTCGTCCTCATCATCCTCGCCGAAAGCCATGTTCAGCATGGCCACGTTCTCCGAGCCCAGCTGCTGGAAGAGGAACTCGTTGCCCAGGCGGCGGGCGGAGTCGCCGGTGCAGTTCTCCTC